>DAIOWB010000184.1:1687-5769 GCA_036758725.1 Lacibacter sp. | reverse complement strand
CTTAGAAATAAAAGAAGGTTATAGTAAAATAAGAATGGTTGTGAGAGAAGAAATGGTCAATGGCTTAGGCATTGTGCATGGAGGTATTGCATTTAGTTTAGCTGATAGCGCTTTTGCATTTGCATGTAATAACCGGAATAATTTATCTGTTGCACTGGATACCTCCATCAATTTTCTGAAACCATCTCACCCGGGTGATGTATTAACTGCAGAGGCTAAAGAGTTGCACAATGGAAAATCAACCGGCCTGTATCATGTAGAAATCTTCAATCAAAACAATCATCTTATAGCACAATTTAAAGGTGTGTGTTACCGTACGGGCAAAAATCTTATTGCTGGTTAAAGCTTGTAATTCCAAAAAAGAATCTCTAGTTTGTTATGGTACTGAAGCCCGGATCATTAAAAAAACCAAAATTCATCACCATGAAAAGAATTTCTTTTTGGGCAAACAAGCATAAAACAGCAACCAGAATATTTATCGTTCTGGCTTATATACCATTAAATATTTTAGGCCTTTACCTGGGCACTTTACTTGCAAAAAGCAATTTGTCTTTAGGACCAGTTTACATATATTCTGTATTCCTGTTAATTATAGCAACTATTTTTTTATACGATAAACAGTTTAGTTATTACAAAAGAAAACTTGCTGATTTTTCTTTGGGCCTGCTGACTTTTGCTGGCATTTGTTATTATGGTAATCAAATCAACAATTCCAATCCGGTCTTTCCCTTTTCGGGACTTACTGTGGCAGTAAGCTTATCAAACAATTCTAACTTAAGTGAAATAATTAAATCAAACCCATCCGGCGAAAAACTGTCAAAAAAAGAATTTAAATCTATTAAGAAAAATATCAGGAAACAAAAACGTGATGGTTCTGAAAATAAAGTGTTGTTAATAGTAATAACAATAGTAGTTGCCGTTGCCCTCCTTTCTCTACTTGCATCATTATCATGTACAATTGCCTGTAACGGGTCTGAAGCCTTGGCATGGGTAGTTCTCTTATTAGGCACCTTTGGAATTGCGTTTTTAGTGTTTCGTATTATTCGCAGAATTAATAAGGGACCCCGAAAACCCGAAGTAAAAAAAGAAGAAACAGTTAGCATTCCGTAACTGAGGATTTGTTCAATTCATTCATATTTCATGCATTTTATGCAAATTGCTCAATTGCACTTTTGTGGTTGTACAATGAAACTTTTATGAATATGGTTCAATAATAAATGCTTCTTTAAATTACTACTTTTCATGGCGATTTATTGAATAAGGTTCAAAGAATAACCAAACTAAAAAAGAAATAACAGAACCCTTTCATTTTCCAGAAAATTGAACTATCTTTTATTCTCTTTTAAGTCGCTATTATATCACCTAAAAAACTGGTTTATGAAAAAACATTTACTATTTGTGATTTTCATTTCATTGTTTGTAACAGTAATTGCTCAAAAACAACAATCTGCCGGATTTACGTATGCCATAACCCATCAGGAAAAAGAAAACTTTGGTGTGCATATGCTCCGAAAAATTAATCTCAGCAACGGTGAATCAGAAAGTTTTGTATTTAATGGTGTAAATAAACAAACCGTTTTGTTTGATGCACAAACAAACCAACGTATGTCCTTTATAGCCGATCCGAAAATTCCTTATGATCAAACACTTCCTTTTATTACAGGAGTTGCCGGAATTGCTTTTGATAAATTTCACAACCGGATTTATTTTGTTCCCATGATGGTAAACAAACTCCGTTACATAGAATTATCAACTCAAAAAATATTTGAGGTTTCATCTGCATCTTTTGCAAAAGAACTTTCTTATACCAGTGAAGAACAGGTAATCACAAGAATGGCATTTAATGAAAATGGTATTGGATATGCATTATCAAATGATGGCAATACTTTTTTCAGGTTTACAACAGGCAAAAAAGGTACAGTTGAAAACCTCGGTCCTTTGTTTGATGCAGAAAGCAATAAAGGCGTTTCTATTCATAACCGTTGCAGCAGTTTTGGTGGCGATATGGTTGCAGATAATGACGGTCATTTATTTGTAGTTACTGCAGCTAATAATTTATTTAAAGTAGAAATAGCTACAAGAAAAGCAACATTGCTAGGTCATATACAGAATTTGCCTGCAGGATTTACTTCAAATGGAATGGTTGTAAATGAAGAAGGTGCTTTGGTTGTTAGCAGTGCAACATTTGGAAACAAATGGTACACAGTGGATCTTTCTACACTGGGAGCAACAGAAATGCAATCAACAAACATCATGTACCGTTGTGCAGATATGGCCAACAGCAATGTATTACAAACACGTAAAGCTTCTGTAACCATGGGCTTGCGTGATCAGGTTTCTTTTTTATCTAAAATAGCTGCATATCCCAACCCGGTTGTTGATCATCAGTTTAATATCAGTTTTTCTGAATTAACTGAAGGCGCCTATACAATTCAATTAACCAATATTGCCGGACAACAAATCATGAATAAAAAGATTTCTATTACACAAACAGGACAAATAGAAAACATTCAATTAAGCCAGGTTATTCGTAAAGGCATGTACCTGCTCAATGTTTATAATATGGCCGATCAAAAAATTCATACACAAAAAATCATGATTCAATAATTCTTTTGTGTGTGTTAAAAAGCTTTAACCCCGTAAGGTTAAAGCTTTTCTTTTTTAAATCATTGCTGTTGTTTTATGATGAACTTTATTTCTGACTGATTTTTATGTTTATTCAAAACAACCTTATTCATCTCGTCCATTCATTTAGGACAGTCTATATTTGCGGTTAGCAATACAATAATGGAAAAAAACTTTATCGATTATATCAGAATTTTTTGCCGAAGCGGTCATGGTGGCGCTGGTATAAAACATTTTATGCGGAATAAATTAACTGCCAAAGGCGGACCCGATGGTGGCAATGGCGGACGTGGTGCTCATATCATCCTGAGGGGCAATTCGCAACTATGGACTTTATTACATCTGCGTTATTATAAAAATGTACTTGCTGATGATGGCGATCCCGGCGGCAAAAACAATATGACCGGCCGAGATGGAAAAGATATCATCATTGAAGTTCCGCTGGGCACAATTGCCAGAGATGAGAAAACAGGAGAAAAAGAAGCAGAAATTCTGGAAGATGGTCAGGAAGTTGTTTTATTAAAAGGAGGCCGGGGTGGTTTGGGTAATGCCAACTTTGCAACACCAACTAACCAGGCACCTGATCATGCACAACCCGGTGAGCCCGGTATGGAAGGTTGGAAACAACTGGAGCTGAAAGTGCTGGCCGATGTAGGATTGGTAGGTTTTCCCAATGCAGGAAAATCAACATTACTTTCTTCTATTACTGCTGCTAAACCAAAAATTGCTGATTATGCGTTTACAACTCTTACCCCGCAATTAGGCATGGTTGAATACCGTGATGGAAAAAGTTTTTGTATAGCCGATTTGCCCGGCATTATTGAAGGTGCTGCAGAAGGAAAAGGATTGGGCCATCGCTTTCTCCGTCATATAGAACGCAATGCGGTGTTATTGTTTTTAATTCCGGCTGATAGTGATAATCATAAAAAAGAATTTGAAATCCTGCATAAAGAACTGGAAGAATATAATCCTGAAATGCTTCAAAAAGAATTCATCATTGCAATCAGCAAAAGTGATATGCTTGATGATGAGCTGAAGGCCGGTATAGAAAAAGATTTGCCAAAAAATATTCCGCATGTGTTTATTTCTTCCATTACAGGGCAAGGGCTTACTGAGCTGAAAGATATTTTATGGCAGAAGTTAAATACTTAAAAAGCACGTCTTTTCTTTCCTTTACATCAACATCCTGTTGTGAAAAAACTGATTGCAGTAACTATATCAGAATTAATTCAAACTTTTTCAGCAAAGAAATACCTGCTATCGATAGCTGTTATTTTATTTGTATGCTATCTTAATTATTACAGTACTTTACATTTCTGGTTAAGAGGGGAAGGATTTCTGTTTTCTACTTTCTGGTACTTTGCTTTATTCAGTTTCTTTTTAGTTACCGGACTTTTAATAGAAACCGGAAAAGTTGAAATAAAAAATAACGCCTTTATTAATATCCTGTTTTTTGC
>DAIOWB010000184.1:0-1587 GCA_036758725.1 Lacibacter sp. | reverse complement strand
TTGATCTGGGCTTCTCTGCAAAAAGATTTCTCAATAGTTTATCCTAAAGCAAAAGCCATTGCCAATTATTTAGGAACATCAGCAAACCTATTGCACTACCTGTTGTTTGAAGCTTCTTATGCCTTTGATTTTATTTCCATTGAACTCTTCTTTCGTGGATTTTTAATTATTGCTTTAAGTAAAATATTGGGCAAGCATTGTATTTTACCTATTGCATTGTTCTATTTTTCTATTCATTTAGGCAAGCCCATGTTTGAAGCCATCAGTAGTTTTTTTGGCGGAATAATATTAGGCACCATTTCCTATCAAACAAAAAGTATTTGGGGCGGTTGGTTAGTACATGTAAGTATTGCCATGCTGATGGAAGTATTTGGCTATTTATTTTAACATGCTGATGTGTTTCCATTCTTTAATTTTATTCATTAATCGTTATCAATGAAAAATATTTTAATAGCCTTCGCTTTCTGTTTTGCTTTTTCTCTTTCGCTACCGGCACAAACAGTAAGACAACTTAGAAAGTTTGTAGAACTTAAAATGCCTAAAGGACCCGGTGATAATGGTGGCACAGTAGCTATCAATTCTAAAAACCGGTATTACTATGCTACAATTGCAGGTAATAAAACGTATAGCATGGCCTATTTTAATGCCGTTGGCGAAATGATGTCGCCACCAGATCTTTCTCTCCTGGCAGATGTAAGAGGTATGTGGTATAGCCCGGCTTTGAAAACTATGCAGGCAAATGGATATGGAGCAAGTGGCTGGTTTAATTATGTGTTAGATGAAAGTGGTGTGCCCTATGATGTTAAACCATACTTAACCGGTCAAATGCAGCCTTATCCTAATTCAGTAGGTCAATATAACCAGCGGGAAAACCTGGTTCACTTTTTAAAAGGCTCTGTTGTTCTTGCATACGATCCTGCAACCGGTAAAGAAGTAAAAGAAAAAACGGTACTATTAAAAACAGGTTACAGTAAAAAAATGCCACCCCCTGCCGATTATAAAATTGATTCTTTTAAAGTGATTAACAAGTATAATTCAACAACTGTTATTTATACAGGCATCAGTAATGCCGAATTTGGTTTGTTGAATGTTGAAACCAATGAAATTGAATTATACAGTAAAGCAGATGGTTTAAATACACAAAAATTAAAACTTCCTGCAGAAGCACACCCCACAGATAAACTCAACTTCAGCTATTGCAACAATGTTTATTTTGTTTATGAAAAATCAAAACGCACCTGGATTGGATACCGATAAAAAAGGCTGGCTATAAAAGCCAGCCTTTGTACCAAAACAAAACTGCAAACTTTATTGCCAGTTAAAATCGGTTAATGCAACATAATGCCTTCCGTTATCTGAATTTTTCCAGATTTTATAAGTAGAAGGATAGTATTTGTTTGAAGGTGCAAAATGTATTGGTTGCGGAATTGCTTTGCTCACCATTGCGCCAGATAATAAGTATGCTTTTGTAATCATAGGTTCTAAAAAATGAACATGTCCGTTGTTAGAGCCATAAATAAATGTATGTGTGAAAGGAGCGCCATGCAGTTCTGGTGATGAAGGATCAATCCAATGTGTGCCCATTTG
>DAIOWB010000183.1:2304-5801 GCA_036758725.1 Lacibacter sp. | reverse complement strand
ATATAAACGGATTGGCATTAGTCTTTATGATAGTAGTAATTTCTATTTTCTTAAGTGAAGTTATGAGCAATGTTGCACAGGTGATTGTATTTGCCCCGGTGATGGCTGCATTGGCCGATGCCTTACATCTCGATCCATTGTTACTCGGCATACCTATGACATTGGCTGCAAGCGCTGCATCCATGATGCCCATGGGTACACCGCCCAATGCCATTGTGTTCAGCAGTGGATACATCAAATTAAAAGATATGATGAGAGCAGGATTTGTAATGAACATCATCAGCATTATTTTAATTACGCTGTTCTGCTGGTTTGTATTACCGTTGGTGATGAAGGTTGTGATGAAGTAATAATGATACCAGCTTCAGCTCACTGATTGAACTTCGTTTCGCAATCCTTTCATCGGTTTGTATACTATGTAGCTGTTTTTTAAGTAGTACTTCGCTTTTTCTTAAATGAATTATATGCAATTGTTTTTTTGTAATCTCAATTTTAAATCGCAGTTCATTCCATTCCCTGTTTATTTCCTGTAATTTTAAACTCAATTCAAAACAGGAACCATGGATAACTCAACACAAGATCTTCGCCTGGCCGTATTAATTGATGCAGACAATGTGCCATATGCAAACATTAAAGAGATGATGGAAGAAATTGCAAAAATGGGCACACCTACTTTCAAACGGATTTATGCCGACTGGACCAAACCCACTGTTGCCGGTTGGAAAAAAGTGTTGCTTGAAAATGCCATCACTCCCATACAGCAATATAGTTACAGCACCGGTAAAAATGCCAGCGACAGTGCTATGATTATTGATGCCATGGATATTTTATACTCAGGTAAAGTAGATGGATTTTGTATTGTTTCAAGTGATAGTGATTTTACAAGGCTGGCCATTCGTTTACGGGAAGCCGGTATGAAAGTAATTGGTATGGGTGAGAAAAAAACCCTTGCTCCTTTTATTACTGCCTGCGATAAATTTATTTACATCGAAATTTTAAAAGTTGAAGAAAAGCAGGAAGAAAAAGATTATGGTAAACATGCAAAAAAAGAAACAAAGCCACAGGCAAAAGCAGTTACCACTCCTAATCATCAGTTAATAAAACTACTTACAGAAAGTGTAGCCGATTTAGCTGATGAAAGCGGCTGGGCTTTTCTTGGTGACCTTGGAAATTTTATTCTGAAAAAGAAACCCGATTTTGATCCTCGTAATTATGGTTTCACTAAAATGCTTCCACTAATTAAAAGCATTCATAAATTTGAAATTGATGAACGTGTTACCGGCAAAAACAACATCAGGCATATTTATATAAAAATCAAATAAAAAGGTCTTGGTTATAAATATTATTTCAGTATGAAAATAAATCTGTGTTTGTTTTTAGCTGTTTTATTTCCCTTCAACAGTTTTTCCCAAACCCTGCCAAAGGTTTCATCTGGTACCATCAAACGTTTTGAAAATTTTCAATCAGCATTTGTTGATGCCCGTACTGTTGATGTATGGATGCCTGATGGTTATTCATCAAAAAGGAAATATGCGGTTTTATATATGCACGACGGGCAAATGCTTTTCGACAGCAGCACCACATGGAATCACCAGGAATGGGGAGTAAATGAAACCCTGAGCAAACTCTTACAGGAAAAGAAAATAAAGAATTGCATTGTAGTTGCTGTTTGGAACAACGGACAAAAACGCCATCCGGAATATTTTCCCCAAAAGCCATTTGAAAATTTATCAAAGGAAGAAAAAGACCTGGTTACTGCACAATTACAAAAAGCCGGAAGAACAACAGAATTGTTTAAACCCGTTTCAGATAACTACTTAAAATTTTTAGTAACCGAATTAAAACCTTTTATTGATAAAAACTTTTCAACTTATACCAACAGAAAAAATACTTTCATTGCAGGCAGCAGTATGGGCGGGTTGATTTCATTATATGCCATTTGTGAATATCCAAACGTATTTGGTGGTGCCGCTTGTTTAAGTACACATTGGCCGGGCATTTTTTCAATGGATAACAATCCGGTACCGGAAGCATTTTTCAATTACATGAACTATCATTTGCCCAATCCTAAGAATCATAAAATTTATTTTGATTATGGAGACCAAACATTAGATGCTTTGTATCCGCCCTTGCAAAAGAAAGCTGATGATGTAATGAAAGCAAAAGGTTTTACTGAATTAAACTGGCTCACCAGATTTTTTCCCGGTGATGAGCATAGTGAAGTTGCATGGAATAAAAGGTTGCACATCCCTATCCTTTTTTTATTAAAGAAATAGATTCTTAAAATAACGAATTGCTGAAAAGATGAATCATACTTTAGATTATACTCCCGAAGAGTTTCAAAACATTCTACAACAAACATCAACTCTTATTCTTGAACAATATAAAAACATAGCATCAATAAAAGGATTTCACAGTCATCCGCAAAAAGAAGTGGAAAGCTGGTTTGATGAACCGCTTCCGTTAAACGGAAAGAATACAAGTGATTTATTAAAAGAAGTGCAACAAAGAGTAATTGAACCGGCAACCGGAAATTTTGGTTTAAACATGTATGCGTATGTAATGGCAGGAGGCAATCAAATGTCGACCATTGCCGAACTGATTGCTTCAACAGTTAATCAAAATAATACCAAGTGGCATTTAGCACCTTCCATGACTGAAATTGAAAGACGTGTTGTGAAATGGACTGCAGAAATGATTCATTTCACTCCTGATGCAGGTGGAGCTATGGTTAGTGGTGGTTCTGAAGCAAACCTTGCAGGATTAACTGTTGCAAGAAATGTTTTTTTTAAAAACAATGATATAAAAGCAAATGGACTTTTTGCAATGAATCCATTTGTAGTTTATTGCTCTGCAGAAACGCATAGCTGCATTGATAAAAGCATCACACTATTGGGCATAGGTACCAATCAACTTAAAAAAATTAAAACCAATGCTGATTTAACCATCAATACAAAAGCATTGGAAGAACAAATTACAGAAGATATCAAAGCAGGACTTACTCCTTTTTGTATTGTGGGTAATGCAGGCACAGTGAATACAGGTGCCATAGATGATTTAACAGCTTTATCTTCTATTGCCAAACAATATAACTTATGGTTTCATGTAGATGGGGCCTATGGCGGTTTGGCATCTTCACTACCATCATTAAAAAAGAATTATGCCGGATTAGAACATGCCGATTCTATTGCACTGGATTTTCATAAATGGCTTTATCAGCCATTTGAAATTGGTTGTGTGCTGGTAAGAAACTGGAATATGCTGAAAGAAACCTATTTTAAACAAGCTGCCTATTTAGATACTGAACTGGAAAAAGAAAATGCCCGTTTAGAGTTTAATGAACATTATTTTCAATTATCAAGAAATGCAAAAGCATTTAAAGTATGGATGAGTGTGAAGGCATATGGTTTTACACGCATTCAGGAAATGATTCAGAAAGATATTGATTTAACAAAGTACCTGGTTGAATTAATAAATCAGTCTTCTGACTTTGAATT
>DAIOWB010000183.1:0-2204 GCA_036758725.1 Lacibacter sp. | reverse complement strand
ATTCCCTTTGATAATTTGCTATCTTAGGCTATATCTTTTCATTATGCATAAACAGTTCCTTTCTTTTATCACCGCAGTTCTTGTCACTTTTTTTCTTAATGCACAACCTTATGATCCCAATTATTTCAACAGCATGCAATGGCGCATGATTGGTCCGCACCGTGGCAGCAGAACAGTTGGTGCAGTAGGTGTACCACAGCAACCGAATGTATTTTACATTGGTGTAAACAATGGTGGTGTATGGAAAACAACCGACTATGGCAGAACATGGTTTCCAATTTTTGATGAACAGCCAACCGGTTCTGTTGGTGATGTAGTTGTTGCTCCATCAAACCCAAATGTAATTTATGTAGGTAGTGGTGAAGGTTTGCAGCGGCCTGATCTTTCTGTTGGTGATGGAATTTATAAATCAACTGACGGGGGTAAAACATGGATCAACACGGGACTAAAAGACGCACAACAAATTGGAGGATTAGATATTGATTCAAAAAATGAAAACCGTGTTTTTGTTGCAGCGCTTGGTCATCCTTATGGTGCCAATGAAGAACGTGGCGTGTACAGAACAGTTGATGGTGGCAAAAAATGGGAACGTGTTTTATACAAAGATGAAAATACAGGAGCTATACAGGTAACCATTGATCCCAACAATTCAAATATTGTTTTTGCTGATCTATGGGCAGCAAGGCAAGGTCCTTGGGAGAACGGAGCATGGAATGGAAATGAAAGTGGATTGTTTAAAAGTACAGATGGCGGAACAACATGGAAAAAAATAACCAACGGCTTACCTACAACACAACAAGGTTTGGGAAGAATTGGTTTTTGTATTGCTCCTTCCAATTCAAACAGAATGTATGCAACTGTTGATGCTGGAAAAGAAGGAGGCATTTACAGAAGTGATGATGCAGGTGAAAGCTGGACAAGAATTCAAACAGATGAAAGATACTGGGGCAGGGGAAGTGATTTTGCTGAAGTAAAAGTGGATCCAAAGAATGCAGATATTGTTTACAGTGCTAATGTTGTTACATGGAAAAGTATTGATGGTGGAAAAACATGGAATGCATTTCGTGGTGCACCGGGTGGTGATGATTATCATCGCATCTGGATCAATCCGAACAACAGTAACATTATATTATTAGCCAGTGACCAGGGTGCCATCATAACTGTAAATGGCGGAGAAACTTTTTCAAGCTGGTACAATCAACCTACTGCACAGTTTTATCATGTAAGTACAGATAATGCATTTCCATATAATGTATATAGCGGTCAGCAGGAAAGCGGAAGTGTAGGCATTGCTTCAAGAGGCAATGACGGTATGATCACTTACCGTGAATGGCATCCGGTTGGTGCAGAAGAATATGGATATGTTGCTGCAGACCCCTTAGATGCAAATATTATTTATGGCGGAAAAATTTCCCGTCATGATAAGCGTACAGGTCAAACACAAAACATAACACCCGAAGCAGTACGCAGTGGCAAGTATCGTTTCATCAGAACAGCTCCAGTGTTATTCAATCCTATTGATAAAAAAACATTGTATTACGCAGGCAATGTTTTGTTTAAAACAATGAATGGAGGTAACAGCTGGCAAATCATCAGTCCTGATTTAACCAGGGAAAGTTATGATGTTCCAACAAGTGTTGGCATTTATACTTCTGCAAATATGAAGAACATGCCAAGACGTGGAGTGATTTATACGGTAGCTCCTTCTTATAAAGACATCAACACCATTTGGTGTGGAACAGATGATGGATACATTCAGGTAACAAGAGATGGGGGTAAAACATGGAAGAATGTTACACCACCTGAAATTACAAGCTGGAGTAAAGTTTCTTTGATGGATGCAAGTCATACCGATGTAAATACAGCTTATGCAGCAGTGAACAGGATTCGTTGCGATGATATGCGTCCGCATATTTACAAAACCAATGATGGCGGAAAAACATGGAAAGAAATTGTGAATGGATTACCAAATGATCCCATCAATGTGGTGAAAGAAGATCCTGTTCGAAAAGGATTATTATTTGCCGGTAGTGAACGGGCTGTTTATGTTTCGTTTGATGATGGGGAGCATTGGCAAAGTTTACGATTAAATATGCCAGCCACTTCTATCCGTGATCTGGTAATTAAAGATGATGATTTAGTGATTGGTACACATGGAAGAAGTTTCTGGATACTGGATGATATTACACCATTAAGACAAATCA
>DAIOWB010000182.1:0-5828 GCA_036758725.1 Lacibacter sp. | reverse complement strand
GTAGCGTCAAAATCTTTTACCTCGCAGGCAAACCTTGTTTTAAATTTTGAACAATCAAAATTTTTAATAAAATCGGCGCCTGAAACCCCATTGATCAAGCCCTCCCAATATTCATTAAGAGTTTTGCCCAATGGTGTAATGGCGCCGATTCCGGTAACTACTACTCGTTTGAGTTGCATAAGTTGCCTGGGGAAATTTGTTAGTACTGATTATTATTCAGTATGAAATTACTTAGCGTGTTCTTCTAAATAAGCTACAGCCTGTCCTACAGTTGTGATTGTTTCAGCCTGTTCATCAGGAATTGAAATGTTGAACTCCTTTTCAAATTCCATGATCAGCTCAACTGTGTCTAAAGAATCGGCTCCTAAATCATTTGTAAAAGAAGCTTCCGGATTAACCTCTGATTCTTCAACACCTAATTTGTCAACGATGATTTTTTTTACTCTAACTGCGATGTCTGACATTGTTGTAATAATTTGGTTTACAAGGTGCAAAAATAGAGTTTTTAAGCAATTAGCAAGGGATGAAAATAAAATGTGTTAAATTATTCATTTTCAAACCTTTTAAGGGCTTTTTGAAAACATCTATGCTTTTTTAATAATCTTTGTTTTTCTGATTTCTTTAAAATAACGAATGTTTGCATTTACATAAAAAAATGTATCTTGTTTTCTCTGCATTACTTAAGCATATGGCACTAAAACAAATTGATTACGGATCATCTGAATATAATCAAACGCTGAATTTGCGTTATGAAGTTTTACGCAAACCATTAGGAC
This sequence comes from Lacibacter sp., assembly GCA_036758725.1. Classification (GTDB taxonomy): domain Bacteria; phylum Bacteroidota; class Bacteroidia; order Chitinophagales; family Chitinophagaceae; genus Lacibacter. The sequence continues at coordinate 5,052 of DAIOWB010000182.1, read as the reverse complement.
TGAAATTTTCAAATGAAGAATTGGAAAAAGAAAAAAATGATATCCATATTGCAGCCTTTGAAGATGAGAAAATACTGGGATGTTGCTTTCTCACAAAAATTGATAATAGCACTGTGCGGCTTCGACAAATTGCCGTACAAAATAATTTACAAGGCAAAGGCATTGGTGCATCGCTTATGAACTTTGCTGAAAACATTGCAAGAGACAGGGGTTATAAAACTCTGATGATGCATGCACGTAAACCAACGGTTCATTTTTTTGAAAAACTTGGTTATAAAAAAGATGGAGAAGAGTTTATAAACATCACAATTCCACATTATATCATGAAGAAATCATTGTGATTTATTTTTAAAAAAAAGAGAGTGTTTTTCAACACTCTCTTTTAAATTATACAAAGTTTGTTTATGCTTTAAACTGAGGAATCAGATTATTACATAATTCAACCATTTTCTTTATTCCTTCTTCAGGTAAATTTCCTTTCTTAAATTCTGCCAATATATCCGCATGTTTTGTTTCCATTTCATGTAAGAATATTTCTTCAAATTCTTTTATTCGTCTAACTGGTACTGCATTCAGCAATCCGTTTGTACCAAGATAAATAATAGCAACCTGTTTTTCAACTGCATAAGGAGTGTATTGTGGTTGCTTTAAAATTTCTACGTTACGGGCACCTTTATCAATTACTGCTTTTGTTGCAGCATCCATATCACCACCAAATTTGGAGAAAGCCTCTAATTCACGGTATAATGCCTGATCTAATTTTAAAGTACCGGCTACTTTTTTCATTGATTTAATCTGTGCATTACCACCCACACGACTAACGGAGATACCTACGTTAATTGCAGGACGAATACCGGCATTAAACAAGTTACCTTCTAAAAATATCTGTCCATCAGTAATAGAAATTACGTTTGTTGGAATGTATGCAGATACGTCACCTGCCTGTGTTTCAATAATTGGGAGTGCTGTTAATGAACCACCACCTTTTACAAGATGCTTGATGCTATCTGGTACATCATTCATATTCTTAGCTACGCTATCATCTCCAATTACTTTTGCGGCACGCTCTAACAAACGGCTATGCAAATAGAATACATCACCGGGATAAGCTTCACGACCCGGAGGACGACGCAATAACAATGACACCTCACGATAAGCTACAGCTTGTTTAGAAAGATCATCATAAATAATTAATGCGGGCCTGCCGGTATCACGGAAAAATTCTCCAATAGCAGCGCCAGCATAAGGAGCAAAAAACTGCTGTGGTGCAGGGTCACTTGCAGAAGCAGCAACAATGGTTGTAAACTTCATGGCATCATTATCTTCAAGCGTTTTCATTACACCTGCAATAGTGGATGCTTTTTGACCAATAGCTACATATATACAATAAACAGGCTTGCCTGCTTCGTAAAATTCTTTTTGATTAATGATTGTATCAACTGCAATGGCAGTTTTACCGGTTTGGCGGTCACCAATAATTAATTCACGCTGGCCACGGCCAATGGGTATCATTGCATCAATTGATTTGATACCGGTTTGTAAAGGTTCTTTCACCGGCTCACGGAAAATTACACCGGGTGCTTTACGCTCTAACGGCATTTCATATAATTCACCAACAAGCGGACCTTTACCATCAATAGGCTCACCCAATACATTTATTACACGTCCGCTCATTCCTTCGCCAACTTTAATTGATGCAATTTGACCGGTACGGGTCACTTTAGAGCCTTCTTTAATTCCGGTTCCCTTACCCATCAATACCACACCCACATTATCTTCTTCAAGGTTTAAGGCAATAGCACGAACTCCGCTCTCAAACTCAACTAGTTCACCATAGCGAACATTATTTAATCCATAAACACGGGCAATACCATCACCCACTTGTAATACGGTACCTACTTCTTCCAAATCAGCACCAACATTAAAATTGCTTAACTGCTGGCGAAGAATCGCTGAAATCTCATCTGGTTTAATATCTGCCATAACGCTTTTATTTTTTTAAACCTCACTTTGTGAGGATGTGAAAATATATGTTTGTCTTCCTTTGTACTTCTATTTAGCTTTTGTTGCCCGTCCGAACGGCAAAGCCGGGCGGGCGTCGCACACTTTAATGTTCTGTAATTCTATTCATCTATCTTAGTTCAACTAGAGCCTTTCTGTTTCAACTTAATTTCTTTCTTCTTTGCAATTCAACCATTCAAATTTATTATCAGTCTCTTAAAAAAGTAAGCCTTGTGCCTTGATGGTCCCGCTTGCGGCGGGATCGGAAGTGGGCTCTTTATCTAATATCCCTTACATAAATATTCCTTCTGAACTGCTTTTGAATATCTCTTAAATCTCTTACAATACTTGCATCAATTAAATTTCCATTGTACTCTAATTGAAAGCCTCCTATAATTGCATCATTCACTTCTGTTTCCAATTCAATATTCTTTAAGCTGGTATCTGCTTTTATCTTATTGATGATTGATGTTTTTAATTCTTCACTGGCTTCGGTTGCCGTTGTAAGTTTTACTCTGTGTATACCCTTTAATTCATTGTATTGCTCAATAGCAGAAAATGCAATTTCAGGCAAGTTGCTTTCTCTTCCTTTTTTTATAAGCAGGTGAATAAATGCAGATGATAATTTACCTACATGATTGGTAACAACTTCTGCTACAATTTTTTCTTTTGTATCAGCATTAATTACCGGGCTACGAAGCAAATTGGTAAAGTCTTTACTTTGTTTGCATACAGCCTGTAAATATTTCATATCCGTTTGTACAGCATCCAACTGATTTTGTTCCTGTGCCAGAACAATCAGAGATTTTGCATAACGACTTGCGAGACGTGGATTCTGCATATACTATAGTTTTAAGCAATTAGCTAAAAGCTTACTGCTTACTTCTTTTTCTTAATTCATTTTTACTTCAGCTGCTAACTTGTTAATGTACGCTTCCTGCTCTGTTCTGTTGGCTAACTCACGGCGTAACACTTTTTCACTTACTTCAATCACTAAATTACCTACCTGGTTCTTTACATCAGTTAAAGCGGCCATTTTTTGTTGATTAATGGCAGCCTGTGCTTCCAGTATAATTTTATTAGCTTCTGCTTTAGCCAGATCTTTTGCTTCGTTTACAATCTTATCTCTTGTTTCACGGGCTTCTTTCAATAGCTGTGTTCTTTCTTCACGGGCTTTAGCAAGCAAAGCTTCGTTTTCATTTTTCATTTGAGCCATTTCAGCTTTCACCCGTTCAGCAGTTGCTAAAGCATCGGTTATACTTTGCTCTCTTTCATTCAAGCCTTTAATAATAGCCGGCCATGCATATTTCTGTAAAAGAAACAATACAATTAAAAAGGCCAGTAAAGTCCAGATTAATAGTCCTAATCCGGGGGTAAGTAAATTCATACTCTGTTATTTAAAAAAGTTCAATTAAGTTTTAAAAATACTGCATCCGCCGTCCTGTACTTTGGATGCAGTAATTGAGTTGTGCGGCAATGATTATAAAACCATTGCAAGGAAGCCCACGATAATAGCAAACAGAGCAGCTCCTTCTACGAGTGCCGCAGTAAGGATCATGTTTGCACGGATATCGTTAGAAGCTTCTGGCTGACGTGCAATTGATTCCAAAGCACCTTTACCAATCTGGCCAATACCAATACCAGCACCAATAGCTGCTAAACCTGCACCTACAGCACCGCCTGCATTTGCCACCGCATCTAATAAAATAACATGCATAATTGTGAATTTATCTGGTTAAAAAAAGAATTAATGATGTGCTGCTCCTTCTTCATGTGCATGATCACCTTCAATTGCCTGTCCAATAAAAACAGCCGTAAGAACGGTGAATATAAATGCCTGTAAAAATGCAACCAACACTTCAATAAAATAAATAAATATGGTAAACCCAATTGCTAAAGGTGAAGCACCCCAACCAGCATACTGGTTCAATTGAGCAAAAATGAAAATGAGTGAAATTAAACAGATGATAATAATGTGGCCAGCCACCATGTTTGCAAAAAGACGTATGATTAATGCAAATGGCTTAATAAACACACTTAAAAACTCAACCGGCACCAAAATAAACTTAACACCCAATGGCACTCCCGGAGGATTAAAAATATGCAGCCAGTAATGTTTATTAGAACTGAACAGGATTACTACAAAAGAAATTAAACCTAGTACTGCAGTAAATGCAATATTGCCTGTTACGTTTGCAGTACCTGGTATTAAACCAATGATATTGTTGATGAGAATAAAAAAGAAAACTGTAAGTAAATAAGGCAGGTATTTATTTGCTTTATGTCCAAGATTTGGAATGGCAACTTCATCCCTTACAAAAGTTATAATGGGTTCCATTAAATTCTGTTTGCCTTTTGGTGCTGTTTTTACACCCAATCCTTTTGCATAAGCATTTGCAATACTGATCATCATCCAAACCAACAAAGCAAGTGCAAGCAACATCTGAACTACGTTACGGGTTAGAGAGATATCCAGAATTTTCTCATTTGGATCTGTTGAAACCACTTTTTCGCCAATGGTTTCTTTAACCAGTTTGTAACCGTTGTATTCAGCATGTCCATGCTCAAAACGGGATGAAGAAAAAACAGTGAGCCCTTTTTGAGAAGAATATAAAATTACAGGCAACGGAATGGTTACAGCATGTTCTTTGCCATCACTTCCTTTATAATCAATAAAATGAAACTCGTGGGCATCCATTATATGCCCAAAGATCACTTCCTTGGCATCAAACCCTTCTTTTTTAGGGGCATGTTCACCCTCTTGTGCAGCAGGTTGATGCTCAGCTGGTTCATGTTGTGCAAAAACCGGAGAGGAAACAGCCAATAAAATTCCGCTGAAAACCGCTGCCAATAAGGATTTGATGCTTTTGAATGCCATACTATTCCTGAAATTTGGCGCAAAGATAAGGAGCGGTGGATGAAAAAAAAGGAAAAGGCAGATTGAAAATAGAAAAAAGTTGTTCAGGTTAATCGAGGCCCATTTTTTTACGTTCCTCTATAATTTTTTCAAGTTCTATAATGTCATTATTGTCTTTTGGACGAGAAACAGCC
>DAIOWB010000181.1:0-5832 GCA_036758725.1 Lacibacter sp. | reverse complement strand
CTCTTCGGTGGCAAGTGAATTTTCAAGTATCCATTCTTTTAATTTCTTTATACAATCCCATTCACGTTCCCATTGCAAACGTTCTGCCGTTTTATAGCGTTCATGACTACCCGAAGTAGAATGACCCTGAGGCTGGGTAACTTCTTCTACATGAAACAATGCAGGTGTATGCGTTTGTCTTATTTTTTCAATGCCTGCTTCAAACACTTCACACATACCGGCATAATCCCAGGCTTTTACTTTATATATTTCAATACCTGTAGTACCCTCTTTTTTCTGAAATCCTTTTAATGCTTCAGAAATAGAACCTTTTGTTGTTTGATATTTTTTGGGCACTGAAATTCCGTATCCATCATCCCAAATAAAAAAAGCAACAGGTATTTGTTGCACTGCAGCTGCATTAACCGTTTCCCAAAAATGGCCTTCACTGGTAGATGCATCACCAATGGTGCTAAAACAAACTTCGTTGCCTTTATTTGATAAAGTGGTAAACTGTTGTAATAATGCTGAATTTCTGAAAAGTTTTGAAGCCAGAGCTAGACCTACAGACCGGGGCATTTGTGCAGCTGTGGGCGCCATACCCGAAGTAATATTTTTTCTGTTTACCAGATCAAGAAATTCGCCGTTTTCATTTACAAATGGAGTTGCAAAATGTGAGTTCATTTGGCGGCCTGCACTATGCGGATCATGCTTTACATCCGGATCGGCATACAGCTGTGCAAAAAACTCTTTAATGCTGGCAGCTTCTGTTGCAAAAGCAAAAGTCTGATCTCTGTAATAACCACTATAAAAATCGCCCGGCTTAAAAAATTTTGCCATCGCAACTTGCGGCACTTCTTTACCATCACCAAAAATTCCAAACTTCGCTTTCCCAGTAAGCACTTCTTTACGGCCAATTAAACTGGCCTCCCTGCTTAAAAAACTCATCTTATAATCTTTTAAAACTTCGTTTCTGAAATTTTCAAAAGATAGTTCCTGTAATTGTAAGCTATCGTTAGTGGATGGTTCCATGCAACAAAAATAACAGTTTTGTAAAGCTTAAATATCGGTTATTCTGAATTGGTGAAAACATGTTGGGGGCTGTTAACAAGGGAATGTTTTTTCAACATCAGTCCGGGCTTTTCGCTTGTAGCCCCCAATAAAAAATTGGGGCTACCGCTTCAATCCCGCAGCCTTTGAACAGGAAATTCTTTATTCATCAGAAAAAAAGAAAAATCACATTTTCAGAAAGATTTTTCCAGAAAATGAGTGGGAAAAACAGAATAGAGCCACATTATTCACAAATTATTGTGAAAGGCAACCTTTTACCGCTATGAATAGTCTTTACTATTACTTATTTTTGACAATCCGTTTAAATAATATAATATGAAAAAATTGCTATTTACATTATCTATCAGCTTGTTTACCCTAACAGCTTTTACACAATCACACGATGGCCACGATCATGGTACAAAGCCCGTAAATCAAGCGCCCAAACCTGAAATTATTAAACTGTTTGAAGGCAGTTTTGATTTTGGTAAAATTCCACAAGGCAAACCTGTAACTCATAATTTTGTTATTGAAAATATCGGAAAAGACACACTTTTAATTGAAAACATACAAGCATCCTGCGGTTGTACAACACCTGAATGGAGTAAAGATCCTATTTTAGCTTCAGGCAAATCAACCATAAAAGTTGGCTATAATGCCGCATCTGAAGGTGTCTTTGAAAAAACAATTACCATTTTTTATAACGGCGGACAAACAAAACAATTTACAATAAAAGGGAACGTCTGGAAAACTCCTGACCAGTCAGTACCAAACAATCAGGCATTAAACATATTTAAACAATAACTTTTAAAATAAAGAAACAATGAAAGTTTTATTTTCAGCATTTTTATCCTTTATCATTATTCATGTTGCAACTGCACAAACAAATGCACCTGCAGAAGCAGCAAAATTTAAATTCAACAGCGAAACTGTTGATTTAGGAAAAGCTAAAGTAGGCAATCCAGTAACAGCTACCTTTACTTTTGTAAATACCAGCAAAGAAGATCTGGTTATTGAAACAGTAACACCAGGTTGTGGTTGTACTAAATCAGATTATACGAAAGAGCCAATTAAACCAGGCAAAACAGGCTCTATTACTGCAACTTATAATGCAGCTTCAATAGGAAATTTTTCTAAAAAAGTGTATGTAAAATTTCTTGGAATTGAGAAACAACAGGAACTTACAATAATTGGAATTGTTGAACAATAAAAATCAAGCTTAAATATTTTTAAACCCCGGAAAATCTCCGGGGTTTTTGTTTGCTATTCATTGCCTCCCCTATCTTTGCTTTCATGTTAACGATCAGCAAACGGGGCGAACAAATGCCCGCATCTCCCATCAGAAAATTAGTTCCTTATGCAGAAGCTGCTAAAAAAAGAGGAACCAAAGTATATCATTTAAATATCGGACAACCAGATATTGAAACACCTCCTGCTATTTTAGATGCTGTTCGTAATGCTGATATTAAAGTGTTAGAATACAGCCATAGTGCCGGTAATGAAAGCTACAGACGTAAGTTGACTCAATATTATAAAAAAGTTGGCATCACAGTTAATTACGATCAGATACTAATTACAACTGGAGGCAGCGAAGCAATCATGTTCGGATTTTTTGCCTGCTTAAATCCGGGTGATGAAGTCATTGTTCCTGAACCTTTTTATGCAAATTATAATGGATTTGCCTGTGCAGCTGGGGTAACAGTAGTTCCAATTACATCGCATATTGAAAACGGATTTGCATTACCACCCATTGATGATTTTGAAAAAGTAATTACATCAAAAACAAAAGCAATTATTATTTGCAGCCCAAATAATCCAACCGGTTATTTGTATAGTAAAACTGAAATGCTTGCACTAAAAGAAATATGCCTTAAACATAATTTATTTCTTTTCAGCGATGAAGCATATCGTGAATTTTGTTACGATGGTGAGTATGTTAGTGCCATGCACCTGGAAGGTTTAGATGAACATGTTGTATTAATGGATACAATAAGCAAACGTTACAGCGCCTGTGGTGCAAGAATTGGTGCTTTTGTTACAAAAAACAAAACTGTTTATGATTGTGCAATGAAATTTGCACAGGCAAGATTAAGTCCGCCGGGCCTGGCACAAATCATGGGTGAGGCAGCTGTTGATTTACCCGATGATTATTTTGTCGCTCCAAAAGCTGAATATCTTTCAAGAAGAAACTTATTGGTAAAACGTTTAAATAATATGAAAGGTGTTTTCTGTCCCAACCCGGGAGGCGCTTTTTATGCCATTGCTAAATTACCAATAGATGATAGTGATACTTTTTGCCAATGGTTACTGGAATCGTTTTCACATAACGGACAAACAGTAATGCTTGCACCAGCAACCGGGTTTTATGGAACACCCGGCTTAGGTAAACATGAAGTACGTTTAGCTTATGTTTTAAATTCAGATTCATTGAATAAAGCCATGGATTGTTTAGAAGAAGCATTGAAAGTATATCCGGGAAGAACGATCTAAGTACAATTCTTATTTCCATTTATTCAAGTTTTGCTTATTACTATTCTAATATTTTATTTGAACTCATTTTTCACATCAACAAATGCATTCGGTTATAAATGTGTAATTGATTTTATGTTCATAAATTTTAATTAAGCAATTTCAATTTCTTTAAATAAATTGATTAATATTATCAACTTTCAAAAAACTGTTCTTTATGAGAAAAATCATTAGCCTGTTAGCCCTGGTCCTGATTGTTGAGCTTGCACATACACAAACTTCAGCTCCCAGATACATGCTCCCTTCTGATGTGTATAAAATGAAAAGCATCAGGAATCCAAAAATTTCTCCCGATGGACAATGGATCTTATATATTGAATCTAAAGCTGATTCTTCCAAAGATAAATTTGTAAGTAAACTTTACATGATCAGCCGTAATGGTAAAGACACAGTTGCACTTACTGAACAAACAAAAAGCCCGGGCCAATGCAACTGGAGTCCCGATGGAAAGTATATTTCCTTTACTACAGTACCAAAAGATGCAAAAGAAGAAGATCAGGTATCACAGATATTCCTGATGGACCGCCGAGGTGGCGAACCTTTTCAACTAACAAATACAAAAGGAGAAATTCAATCTTACAAATGGAGTGAAGATGGAAGCAAAATTGTTCTTGTCATTAAAGATCCAAATAATGCAGATACAGCAAAAACAAAAATCAGAAAACCATATGAAATTAACCGTTACCAGTTTAAACAGGATTATATGGGTTACCTCGATAATCGTAAAACACATTTGTACCTGTTTGATGTTAAAACCAGAAAGATTGATACGCTTACTAAAGGAAATTATAATGAAACAAAAGCATCGTTTAGTTATGATGGAACAAAGATTGTTTATGTTAGTAATATAACTGAAGACCCTGATAGAAATTCAAACACCGATATTTTTGTTCTTGACCTGAAAGACAAATCAAAGCCAAAACAACTAACCACATTTAAAGGAGAAGATGATTCACCCGGTTTCAGTCCCGATGATCAATGGGTTGCTTTTATGCAATCAAGTTCATCGGCTGAGTTTAATATGTATGATCAGAATCAACTTGGAATTGTGAACCTCAGAACCGGCTTAACACAAATACTTACTACATCATTAGACAGACCGATAACAGAATATGTGTGGGCATCAGACGGTAAGAATATTTTATTTCTTGCTGAAGATGACAGAAAACAAAATTTATACAGCATAAATATTGAAAAGAAAAATATTGAAGCTATTACAAAAGAAGAGGCCGTTTATCAAGGCCTTCATTCAAATACAAAAGGTGATCTCATTGCACTATACAGTTATCCTGATATGCCCGATGAAATTTATGTATTTGAAAACGGAAAATTCAAACAAGTTACTCATGTACATGAGGCTTTAATGTCAACTTTCAAAAAGATTTATAAAAAAGGATTTACATCCACTTCAAAAGACGGCACTAAGGTTTCGGGAATATTATATTTACCCGATTCAACCTCAAAAAAATTACCCTTAATTCTTTTTATACATGGAGGACCAGTAGCACAAGACGATTATGGTTTTGATCAATCAAGAGAAATACTTGCTGCTGCAGGTTTTGCGGTTGCAGCTGTAAATTACAGGGGAAGCAGTGGAAGAGGATTAGCTTTTTGCAAAGCTATTTATGCAGACTGGGGCAACAAAGAAGTAATGGATATTCTTGGAGCAACAGATTACCTGGTGCAAACCGGTTTTGCTGATGCTTCTAAACTGGCAATAGCAGGATGGAGTTATGGTGGCATACTAACAAATTATACCATTGCTACCGATCAGCGTTTTAAAGCTGCTGCAAGTGGTGCAGGAAGTTCATTGCAGTTTTCAATTTATGGAACAGATCAATACATAAAACAATATGAAAGTGAAATTGGAAGCCCATGGAAAAATGTACAGAAATGGATAAACATTTCTTACCCCTTTTTTAAAGTTGAAAAAATTAAAACGCCTACGTTGTTTATGGCCAGTCAAAACGATTTTAATGTACCTGTTGCCGGTGCTGAACAAATGTACCAGGCGTTTAAATCTGTTGGCATTCCAACTGAGTTGATTATTTATCCTAATCAAAATCATGGCATTATAGTCCCCAGCTATATTGTTCACCGGTATCAACGGCAGATTGAGTGGTTTAAAAAATATTTGAAGTAGCTAATGATGTTAACAACAGGAAAAGTTTCCATAAACTTTTAAAAAATAGAAAAGCCCTCTTTATTGAGGGCTTTATTTGTACCGGAGAGCAGACTTGAACTGCCGTCCGCCTTTTGGCGGATATGAATCCA
>DAIOWB010000180.1:0-5839 GCA_036758725.1 Lacibacter sp. | reverse complement strand
ATGATCTATATGAGCATGACTTAAAATCATATAATCAATTTCTGCCGGATCAAATCCCCAATCACGGTTTAAAGCATCGGTATCTTTTCCCATGCCCTGAAACAGTCCGCAATCGAGTAATAATTTTTTGCCATTTGATAATGTAAGAAGATGCTTGCTTCCAGTTACACAACGGGCAGCACCGTGAAAGGATATTTTCATAATAAAAACAATTTGAAAATTAATGATTTGAAAATTTGAAAATGGACCAGGTTTCCTTCCATTTCCTATTCAACCAGATAACTTTTATTAAATAAATAGATTAACTCTTTGTTTTAAACGACCAGGTGATAAAAAATTCTGCAACAATTTCACCGGCTTCATTTCTGCCAACAGACTTTGCTTTGAAAGATTTTGATTCACCTGTTGCAATTGTTTCATCAACCAATAATTCAATTGCTTTCCCATCTTCACAGGTAAAGGTTGTAACATTAACCGCTTTCTTAAAATAATTTGCTTCAAGGCTAACAACCAGCATGGATACAGACGGTTTGCGTTCAAAAATCTGCATCAAACACAAAATGCCTGTACTCATTTCTCCTGCCATAGCTAAACAAGCAAAATATGTTGATCGAAACGGATTTTGTGAAAACCATTTGTAAGGTACGGTTACTTCACATCGCTCATCAGAAATTGATTTAATGCGAACTCCACTGAAAAATGCGGCCGGTAATTTTAAAAATAAAAACATCCTGCTTTTAAAAGGATGTGTCATTTGCTGAATAAACTTTGCTGAATTTTCTTTCATATTCTTAAAATACAAATGAGCCATCTTTCATGTGACAGATGACTCATTGATATCCATTTATTTTGTTATTTCTACAATACAGGCAATTATATCATTATTATCTCCGGTTACATCAAATCGCATGGTTCCTTTTCCTGTTGATGAATAACGCACATTTTTGATGAGTGATGAACCTAATGCAGTGTTCAACCTTGCTGCATAATCAGCCGATGGATTTGCACTGATCTGTTGATTCAACTGGTTCCAGTTTAATTCTTTCTTACTGATCACCACTGCCATCACATCTCTGTTCCCAATACTATCTGGTGTCATGCTTTTATCTTTTGGAAATAAACGAACACCTGTAATACCGCAGAATGGAGAGTATTTTGTTTTGGTAGGATCATCTGTTCTCGGATATGGGAACAATGTATAGCTTGTGCCATCAGTTTCCTTTCCAAAAACATAAACATAACACTCTGTTGAATTCTTTACTTCCATTTTAAATTTAGTACCCGGCCTAACTGGAGCACTTGATTCAAATTTATTTCCTGCAATTGTTTTTAATGGAATATAATCTTTAGCTACTGTTTTCTTTCCATCGTATTCAACCCGAACTAATCCAATTTCAAAAGAAAACTGTTGTACGTTCTGATTACCGGCATGCATTGGATTTACACCATATGCTTCCCGAACATAGGTTTGAAAATCACCATATCGTACCCATGCAAATCCATTAGTACCCCACTCCTGTCCCCAACTGTTCATAATTAAAAATGAACCACCATATTTTTTGTCATCATAACCAACCACACACATAGCATGACCTCCAAAGCCCATCATACTTCTATCGCCCTGTTCAGGTACCCAAACATCTTTTCCCATCATTGGTTGCATAAAACTTTGACCAACCATCATTCCAATAACAACAGGCGCACCTTGTGAAAGATTTTCTTTGATGGCACGTAAATCAACAGCATCGTTCCTGTCGCCTAAACTTAACCGATTGAAACCACGCATGCGAAACTGAGCTGCTTCCTGTTGCAATTGATTATTAGGTTGCGCTTGACAATCCTGCTCATTATATGGAAACTCTTCATAAGGAACTCCGCCACGTTTGGTCATAAATTCCATTGCTCTTATAATATAAGAACCCTGGCATCCTTCTAAACCAATCTGGTTATACATGAATGAAGGAGAAAAAGCCACATCATTTGGTTGCTTGCCTGTTTTGGCTGATTCAAGAATAGTATGTGCTGCAAATGCACTGCTCCATGCAACGCAAGAACCTTGTGAACCCTGATTTTGAGGTGTTGGGCAATACTTCTGCAGATTTGCAGATTCAGGCAATGGGTTTTTGGTATTATCATCAGCTAAAGGTTCATAGATCTCTGCTTTTTCAAATTGTTTTGGATCGAGAAACCCACCGGTAGCCAGACTGGCAATGTCGGAAATACCAGACAGATTGCATCCACTTCTTGTCATTAGAAAATATCCAATTCCAACAACTACCAAAAGCATGATTATCTTTTTTCCGCCACCACCACCACGAAACAAACTAAATAAAAGCGGGAGCAAACCCAGAAGTCCGCCACCACCTCCCCCCCCTCCGGGAAAATTTCCACCACCTCCACCACTATTATCACTGCTATTTTGTTCTTGTTGATCCTGCGGATCGTCTGTCATACGAATAGGCATAGTTCTCTTTTTTTAAGATATTTAAAAGTAATGTAATTTTTTATGCGATGAATAGATGAGGCAAACATTAAATTCGTTGTAAGAACTAAAAATTAGAAGTTATTAATCAATCAGAATAAAGACCAAAGCAAATGAAAAAATTATTCATTCTTTTTTGTTTTATAGCAACTGTAAATTCAACCATCTATTGTCAGCAAACAATGAAAACAACTGACAGCATCATTGCTCAAAGAGTTGATGTTGAAAGTATAGATGCAATCATTGCAGCTCTGTACAATGTCATCAGCGGACCAGCAGGTGAAGTACGAAACTGGAACCGTATGCGTAGTTTGTTTTTACCTGAAGCTAAAATGGTAGCAACAGGTGTAAGGCCAACCGGTGAAATTGTAAAAAGAGTGATGACAGTTGAAGATTATATTTCACAAAACGGGCCTGTACTTGAAAAAAATGGTTTTTTTGAAATAGAGATTTACCGTAAACAGGAAGTGTACGGACATATTGCCCATTGCTTCAGTACTTATGAAGCAAGAAAAACCGCAACCGATGCACAACCATTTATGCGAGGCATTAACAGTATTCAATTATACAATGATGGAAAAAGATGGTGGATCCTTTCTGTTTTCTGGCAAAGTGAAAATAAAGATTTGCCATTACCGAAAGAATATCTTCCTCAATAGTTTTTATGGTTCAATTGAACTCCCCAACCATGCCATCATAGCCATACCAGTTTCAATGGCATCTTCATCTATATTAAATGTTGATGTATGAACTCCGCTGCTGATTCCTTTTTGTTTATTCATCACACCTAACCTGAAAAAACAACCGGGAATTTGTTGTGTATAATAACCAAAATCTTCAGCACCCATTCTTAATTCAGTTTCCTCCACATGTGCTGTACCCATTAGTTCAGCAGCTTTGGCTTTAGCTTTTTCATTCAGCACTTCATGATTATATACAGTTGGATAACCTATATCAATATGCAGATCCAATGTGCCGCCCATACTTTCAACCAACAATGTTGCATTACGTTTAATTAATTCATGTGCAGCAAAACGCCATTCTTCATCCATTGCACGGAATGTTCCCATCAGTTTCACTTCATCAGGAATTACATTGGTAGTTGTGCCTCCATTGATTGCTGTAATTGATAAAACAGAAGGATTATGAGGATTGCGATTACGACTGATGATTTGTTGTAAACTGATGATGAGATGCGATGCTATTAAAATGGGATCAACTGCCTGGTGTGGAGCTGCAGCATGGCCACCCTTCCCTTTCACCGTGATGTACAATTCATCTGCACTGGCCATTACTTTCCCTGCACGGAAACTTAATTGACCTATCTGCAAACCGGGATGAACATGCAAACCAAAAATGGCCTGTGGTTTTGGATTTTCTAAAACCCCTTCTTTAATCATAATACTTGCACCGCCCGGATTTCTTTCTTCACCTGGTTGAAAAATTAATTTCACCGTTCCTTCCCATTCAGCTTTTAATTCATTTAAAATTTTTGCTGCGCCAAGTAAACAGGTAGTATGAACATCGTGTCCGCATGCATGCATTACGCCATCTTTTGTTGATTTATATGGAACATTATTTTCTTCAAGAATAGGAAGCGCATCCATGTCTGCACGCAAGGCAATTATTTTTGATGATGGGTTATTACCTTCAATTAAACCAACTACACCGGTCTCTGCTATTACTGAAAATGGAATTCCAAATTCTGTAAGTTTTTTTTGTACAAACTTTGATGTTTCAAATTCTTTGTAACTGAGTTCGGGATGTGCATGCAAATGATGACGTACAGCTATAAATTCATCATTATACTTTTTGGCGAGGGATTGTATTTTTTCTTTGAGCATAAGAAGCTCAAAAATACAAAATGAGAATGAAAGGACTTATGTACTTATCAGATCAATTGTTTTTAACTTAACCCAGATGAACTGAAACTCAAAAGAAAGAAAGCAACCCAATGAAATTTATTTCTGATCTTCTTTTTCTTTCTCCTGTTTTACTTCAATTTCACTGGGTATTACAAACACTCCGGCAGGAAACATACGGCTTAATTCCTTTTTTAATTTATTGGCGTCATTGCGATCAACAAAATTGCCAAACCGGATTTTAAAATAGGGGGCCTGATACATTAAGTATACTTTATGTTCGGGATAAAGCGATAAGAGTTTTGATTTTGCGGTGAGTGCCTGATTGCGGTCGTTTGTATTTAAAACCTGAATCCGGAATCCTTTTGTGGGCTTTTTTGATTCAATGACTTTTTTATTGATATCAGCCTGCTTTTTTAATAAAGTATTAATTCTTGCATCTTTCATTACCACAACGCCGTTTTTCAAAGTATCTGCACTCACTTGTGCCAAGCCAATGAATCCGATCATTAAACTGCCAATTAAAAAAGTAAGTTTCTTCATTTCAATCTTTTATTAAAAATAAAACCAGTAATTAACCAGCACATTTTATACCAATCAGACGATAACCCTTATCAATGGGTTGGATGCGTTAAGAATTTTTAAAAAATTAATATTTGCTTCCTGCTCCACCAATATTCTCAATCGGGTGCCAGGTTGTCTTGATTTCTTGAAGCGCACTGATAAAATAGGGTGATTGCCCCTCATCAGCATACCAATTCACATCTGTATTTAAAATCACACGTTTTACATTCAATGCTGATTTTTCTTTCAGCATTTTTTGTGTTGCCTCATCTTTTTCACAATAAATAACTGCATTTACATCCATATGCTCAGCAAACCAGGTTACAAGCTCACTTACTTTTCCTGTGAGAATATTGACAACGCCTCCGGGTAAATCGGATGAGTTAAGCACTTCAGCAAATGTTACTGAACAAAGAGGCTTTGTATAAGATGCCAGAACTACACAAGTATTACCACCGGCAATTACAGGGGCTATTACAGAAACCAATCCAAGTAACGAATCATTTTGTGGTGCAACAATGGCAACAACACCTGTTGGTTCAAGTGATGAGAAATTAAAATGTGAAGAGGCAACAGGATTAACAGAGCTGAAAATTTGCTGATACTTATCGCACCAGCCGGCATAATAAATCAATCTGTCAATGGCAAGATTTACTTCCTGTTCTGCTTTTAACTGGCTCGCATCCTGCTGTATTAATTCATCAATAAATTGCGCCTTTCTTCCTTCCAGCATTTCGGCCATGCGGTATAAAATTTGGCTACGGTTAAATGCGGCTCTTGCACTCCATCCTCCAAAAGCA
The DNA here is from genome assembly GCA_036758725.1 of Lacibacter sp. Taxonomy (GTDB): domain Bacteria; phylum Bacteroidota; class Bacteroidia; order Chitinophagales; family Chitinophagaceae; genus Lacibacter. The sequence continues at coordinate 131 of DAIOWB010000180.1, read as the reverse complement.
TTACGGGCAACTTCTACAGCATCACGAAAATCTTTTCTTGAACTCAAACAAACATTGGCTAATTTTTTTCCCTTTGTATTATTTGCAATATAATAACGACCCGATTCTGTTCTGGGAAATTGTCCGCCAAT
>DAIOWB010000179.1:0-5863 GCA_036758725.1 Lacibacter sp. | reverse complement strand
AAGGAATAAGTTTTATTGAACTATATACAACCGCTTCTATTTGAGGCGGTTTTTTTTATATACAGGTTATTTCACGGTTGCATTTTCTGGAATTTATTAGCATATTTATGATAGCTAAAATCACCAAATGGCCAAACGCTACCTATATTCTTTTCTTCTTACACTTTTATTACTGGTATTTAGTTTATATACGTTTGCCCAGTTTTCGGGGGTGAAGTGGAATGTAAAAATATTTGACTCAGTACCAGTTCCGGGTGATTACCCAGGCTATCCAGAAGTAACTAATGTAATTCCTGCAAATAATAATGCGGCATTTGTAATTGGTCAGTTGCAGGTAGAAATAATAGCAGGGCCGGTATTTGTAGCAAAAGTAAGTTCTGATGGAAAAGTTATTTGGTTTCAAAAAATTGGATTTGGAGGTTGGCATGAGCGTTTTTTAAGTAAAGCAAAAGTTACAAATGATGGGGGCTTAGTAATAGTCTCAATTACTCATGATGGTATGCCCACTGATTCAGGATATTCGGATCAAGCTGACTATTCCAATGCGGTTATCTATAAAATTTCAGGTGAGGGTGATTTGGAATGGCACAAATTTTTGGGAGGAGGTAGGGTAGATATTGCTACAAACCTTGAAGTTGACAGGAGGGGTGATATTTTGATTACTGGTTATACATTTTCAGCATTTGATGATTTTGAAGATAAACGACGCTTTGTTGATAGTGCTGCTTACTTTGATGATTCTTCAAGAGTAAACTATTATACAAACTATGATGCATTCATTGCTAAATTATCTCCGACCGGGCAATTCAAAAATATAAAATGTTATGGTGGAAGTTCTTTTGATGAACTGCATTACATTATTGATCATCCTTCTTATGGATATGTTTCGGTTGGTTACTCTGGTTCTAAAGATTACGATTTGCCCTCACAAGGCACTAAAGGCGGTTTGTGGATGATTCGATTAGATACATCTTTAAATATTATTAAAACGAACATTGTTGACTCTTTATCAATTGCCGGAAAACGTTTTTTTCAGAAAGATAATAAAATGTATTTGTCAGATTCTCTGAATTTACAGGAACTTGGTTTTGATGGAGCTATAGTTAAGGCTTTAAATTCAAAAGGAATTCGGTTTAATGAAGATTGTTACTTTGATAGATCAGGCAATGTATACAAACCTCTAACTGATAGAAAAACAATAGACATTTACGATAGTTTATTAAATAAAATAAAATCCATAAAAATTGCAGGCTGGGATCATGATTTTTTTCAAATACATGGAGTAAACAGAAATCAACTCTTTTTAACTGGCAAAGCGAAATTTATTGAAATTTACGTTGAAGCTTCCTCTTCCATGGGTTATGAAGTTCAAAGCAACCTTGTAACGAGTTTTTCTGAACAATACAACCTGGTCAACGGTCTTATTTTTTACGATAGCAATTCAAATAATATTCTTGATAACGGTGAGCAAATTGTTAATGGACTAAAAATAGTAGCAACTAAGAATAATGATACTATAGGTGTCGTTTCAAATGCAGATGGGTTTTATAGTTTACCTTTAGACTCAGGTCAATATAGAATTCAACTCAACTCAACATTGCCTTACTATTCAATAATTCCTTCTTCCATACAAGTAGAGTTTCCTGCTTTTGATAAAACGGATTCAATCAACTTTGCCCTTCAACCCATCCCCAACAAAAAAGACCTTTCCATTAATCTTCTTCCATTAAACATTGGCCGCCCCGGTTTTCCTGTTCAATACCAATTGATCTGTACAAACCAGGGAACAGAAGGCATTTCAAATGTGCAGGTAAAATTTTTGAAAAATCCGAGAGTAAATTTTGTCTCATCATCACCGGTAGTAAACACAACAGTTGGTGATACATTGATCTGGAATATTGCTTCTATGAAGCCGTTTGATACATCGTACATCCATCTGGATTTACGAATTGCTGCACCACCAACCGTAAATAATACCGATACCCTTTTATTCAAATCATTTGTTTACCCGTTAACAGGCGATGAAACACCGGAAGACAATCAGTTCAAATTAGTTCAGCAAGTACAAGGGTCTTACGATCCCAACGATAAAACTGAAACACACGGTGGCATTATTACACCTGAGCAATTGGCAGGTAATGATTATCTCACCTATCTCATCCGTTTTCAAAACACAGGAACCGACACTGCTTTTAATGTAATGATCAGAGATACGTTAACAAACAAACTCGATTGGAGCAGTTTTGAAATGGTATCATCCAGTCACCCATATCAGTTGTACATGATCAAGCCATACATCCTTGAATTCAGTTTCCCGAATATTCTGTTGGTTGACAGCAATAAAAACGAACCGGCCAGTCATGGTTTTATTGCTTACCGCATCAAACCAAAACAAAACTTATCAATTGGCGATACGGTTCTGAACAGGGCCCATATTTATTTCGATTACAACCTGCCGGTAATTACCAACGATGAGTTTACAGTTCTCCGGAATACACTTGTTACATCCGTTGTTGATTTAAATGCTGCAACCAATCAGTTGTTACTTTATCCCAATCCTTCAAATGGGAAGGTGACAATTTCGAGAAATGGAAGATTAAGCGGAAAAACTAACTTGCAAATCACAGACATGAATGGCAGGGTTGTACATCAATCCAATTTTGGACAAATTGCTACAGAACATTTCAACCAATCAATTGATATCAGCAATTTATCGAAAGGATTTTACATCGTTAGTCTTCGGGTTGGGAAGGATGCGTATTATTGTAAGTTCATTATTCAATAATTAAAGAAGCAGGGAAATTTGATTTTTTTTACAAACTGAATTAGCCTGTTTTTCGTCGTTTTTTGTCATTTTTTGAATGATTTTGGACCATTTTACCCCAAAATCATAAAAAATTGCTCATTTCTGGTATTGATTCCCTTATCTTAGCCGCCCGTTTAATTAATCACTTTAAACCTAAAATCATGGATTTCAAACAAATTCAGGAGTTGATCAAAATGGTCAACAAATCGAACCTCAGTGAACTTACCATTGAAGAAAAAGATTTCAAGGTTACTATAAAACAAAAAGAAGAGATTATTCAGCAGACTGTTATCTCAGGACAGTTTCAACAAGCTCCTATGGTATCAGCACCACAACCTGCACCACAAATAGCAGCACCTTCATCAGGTACTCCTGCAGCTTCAAAACCAGTTGCTGATGAAGCCAGCAAATATGTTACAATTAAAAGCCCGATGATAGGCACATTTTATCGCAAGCCATCACCAGATAAACCTTTGTTTATTGAAGTTGGTGATGAAGTAACTCCGGGCAAAGTGGTTTGTATAATAGAAGCCATGAAATTGTTTAATGAAATAGAAAGTGAAATTAAAGGCAAGGTTGTAAAAATTCTGGTTGAAGATCAAAGTCCGGTAGAGTATGATCAACCTTTGTTCCTGGTAGATCCCAGTTAATTTGAAAATTGATCAATTTGAAAATTTGAAAATGTAAAACATGTTTTCCTGTTTTCTGATTGATGCTATAATTTTCAAATCATCAAATTCTCAAATTTTCAAATTATTTCAATGTTTAAAAAAATACTAATTGCCAATCGTGGTGAAATTGCATTACGCATCATTCGTACATGTAGAGAAATGGGCATTAAAACGGTTGCCGTTTATTCAACAGCTGATAAAGAAAGCATTCATGTAAAGTTTGCAGATGAAGCAGTTTGTATTGGAAAACCTGCCAGTGCAGAATCTTACTTAAATGTTCCAAACATTATTGCAGCTGCAGAAATTACCAATGCAGATGCAATACATCCGGGCTATGGCTTTTTAGCGGAGAATGCAAAGTTTGCTGAAATCTGCGGACAAAACGGACTTAAGTTTATTGGACCAACTCCTGATCAGATCCGTTCTATGGGAGATAAAATAACTGCCAAAGAAACAATGATTAAAGCAGGTGTACCAGTTGTGCCCGGAGGTGAAGGTTTATTAACCAGTGTTGACAATGCAAAACAAATAGCCAAAGAAATTGGATACCCGGTTATTTTAAAAGCTACAGCCGGTGGTGGTGGAAAAGGAATGAGAGTAGTATGGACAGAAGAGGAAATTGAGCGTAATTATGATATGGCAAAAAATGAAGCAGCTGCCTCATTTAAGAATGATGGTATTTATATGGAAAAATTTGTGGAAGAACCACGCCATATTGAAATACAGATTGCAGGAGACAGGTATGGAACGGTTTGTCATTTAAGTGAAAGAGATTGTTCAATTCAACGCCGTCATCAAAAATTGATTGAAGAGTCGCCTTCACCATTTATGACAAAAGAATTACGTGCAGCTATGGGCGCAGCGGCTTGTAAAGCGGCATCTGCCATTGGTTACGAAAGTGTAGGTACAGTGGAATTTCTTGTAGATAAGCACCGCAATTTCTATTTCATGGAAATGAATACAAGAATTCAGGTTGAACATTGTGTAACAGAAGAAGTAACAAACTTTGACTTAATAAAGGAACAGATATTAATTGCTGCCGGAGAAAAAATAAGTGGTGAAAATTATGAACCACAAATGCATGCTATTGAATGCCGCATTAATGCCGAAGATCCGTATAATGATTTTCGTCCATCGCCGGGAAAAATCACAACCTTGCACCAGCCCGGAGGCCATGGAATAAGAATTGATTCACATGTATATTCCGGTTATGTAATTCCTCCTTACTACGATTCTATGATTGCAAAAATTATTGCTGTTGCAAGAACAAGAGAAGAGGCCATTAATACCATGAGCCGTGCATTGAGTGAATACATTATTGAAGGTGTAAAAACAACTATTCCTTTTCATCAGCAACTCATGAATAACGAAGATTTCCGAAGCGGAAACTTTACAACCAAGTTTTTAGACTCGTTTAAAATGAAATAAAAATGAAAAGCCGCTTAAAAAAGCGGCTTTCTATTTTTATCAATAAATTTTGTTTAGCGTAAAAACAGTAATTCTCTGTATTTTGGAAGATACCAATAAGCATCATCAACTAACAGTTCCAGTTTGTCTACATGATACCTGATATCATCAAAGAATATTCCTTTTACATCATCACAATAAGCAATAGCCATATCCCTGGTGTTTGAAATACCATTTGCTTTTTTACGGGCTTCAATCATTTTTTCTACCAGGTCACTTACTTTATTAATGTGTAATGAAATTTTTTCAAGAATTTGTAATTGATTGGCATAGGATGAAGCATCTATACCAACATCTTTCAAGCCCTTAACGTTATTGATTAATATATTTTGATACTTGATGGCTGCAGGTAAGATATGACTTGTACAAAGCTCGCCCATGATACGACCTTCTATCTGCACTTTTTTAATATACTTTTCTAACTCAATTTCATGACGGGCTTCTAATTCTGCATGTGTAAAAACATCTGTACTTTCAAATAATAGTTTTGCTTTTTTAGTAATCATTGCATCTAATGCAAGTGGAGTGGTTTTTACGTTTGGAAGGCCACGCTTTTCTGCTTCTTTAGCCCAGGCATCACTATAGCCATCACCTTCAAACAACACTTTTTTACTTTCAGCTATATAGTGCTGTAATACATGCATAATGGCAATTTCTTTCTTATCACCTTTCTCAATTAACGCATCTACTTCTTTTTTGAATTGTGCTAATGTTTCAGCCATAATTGCATTTAACACCGTCATTGCATTAGCACAGTTAGCACTGGAGCCTACTGCACGGAATTCAAATTTATTTCCGGTAAAAGCAAAGGGAGAAGTACGGTTACGATCTGTATTATCTAGTAGCAATTCCGGAATACTTTTATGCAAATCAAGTTTTAAAATTGCCTCGTCCTGTTCATCAAACTTATCAGTTACTC
>DAIOWB010000178.1:0-5926 GCA_036758725.1 Lacibacter sp. | reverse complement strand
GTTCCCATTTGGCTGATACCGGGTTTTTTTGTTAATGCTTCAATGATGTTTGATGAACTCGTTTGTAAAAATTCCTGCTTACGCATAACAACAACAGGAGTTGTCATTTTTTTTAATGAGGTTGCTGTTGAAACACCCGTAACTACTACTTCATTATTTTCTGCTATTGTTGGCTTTAAATTAAACGTAAGATCTGTTTCTCCGGTAATAAAAATTGTTTCAACAATACTGCTAAAGCCACTGAAAGAGATTTCTATTAAATGATTACCTAACGGAATATTTTTTATTTGAAACAACCCCTTTTCATCGGCAATAGTTCCTCTGCGTATATCTGGAATATAAACCGAAGCACCGGGTAATGCTTCCTGGGTAATAGTATTTAAAACCAATCCCTTTAAAGATGCAGTCTTTGTTTGAGCCTGAACTTGAAAAAAACAAAAGCTTATAAAAAAAATGAAGATTACTTTATGCATAATTCTTTTTGAAACAATGTTGCAAATGTAAATCCAAGTGCTCTTCTTTCAAAAAAAACTTTACACTTATTACCTGGCTTTTAACATGCCTTTTACCTGTTGTATTATTCCATTCTGGAAACGCATATAATAAACACCGGTTGGTAACCCATAAGAATCAAAACTGATTTTATAATTTCCCGGAGTATAATCTCTGTCAACCGGAGTGCTGATCACTCTTCCTAATGTATCTATGATTTGAACAAGAGTATGCCCTCCTTTCGTTGTAAAACTGATGGTTGTTGATTGTGTAAACGGATTTGGATAATTTGATATTAATGAAACACCAGCGTTTCTTATATCGTTCACATCCGTAGTTACACAATTGCCACTTGCACATAACCCCAGCTGTTGAAAGTTCTGCAACATTATAGATTGAAGCGTTGTTTGATCAACACAAAACCAGTTTTGTAAAATGGTTGAGTATACACTCCTGAAATCATATTGCATCGGAATATTATCATTCACTGTAGTACTTACAGGTATAGTTGGGTTTACACCAGTTATGCCGGGATTTACTTTACTTCCAAAAACAAACAAAGGAGCAGCAGCACCATGATCGGTGCCAACACTGGCATTGGATTTTATTCGCCGTCCAAATTCAGAGAATGTCATTCCTAATACTCTGTCTTCAACACCTAATCCTTTTATATCATCCTGGAAAGCTTTAATGGCATCACTTAATCGTTGCATTAACGTTGCATGTGTACCTATTGAGGTATCTGTTGAATTTGTTTGAAGAGAATGTGTATCAAAACCGCCCATGCTAACCATGTATACCCTGGTTTTTAATCCTCCTTTAATTAATCTTGCTACAATTTTTAATTGATCAGCAAGTGTATTGGTATTGGGTGGGGGATAAGTACCTTGTATTGGAACATTATTGGCCGCAGCAACAATACGAGCTGCATATTGATTTGATTGTTGTGCAACCAAACGAACATACTGCAATGCATCACCTGCTGGTGTAGCTGGTGCAGGATCCTGAACACCATTTATAAGATTGTAAAAATTGGTAGCACTGGTAATACTAATACCCATATTTACAGATGGGCCCTGAAAAGTTAATGAAGTTGATGATCCAATTTGTATACCTATAGGATCGGGCATATTGGTATTAGGATAACCTACGGGATAATTCGCATATTGATCTGCCAGATATCTTCCTGCCCAACCCGATGTTAAGAGTTGTGTACTGTCGGCTGCACTCATCCATATATCTGTTGCTCGGAAATGTGAAAAATTTGGATTGGGATATCCTACTGCCTGTACCAATCTTACTTTTCCTGCATTATACATAGCCTGTAAACCCGTCATGGATGGATGTAGCCCAACTGCATTTGTTCCTGTAAGTGACAATACTTTGCTTTGGGCAATAGCAATATTTGATCTTGCATTTACATAGTTTGAGTATTGATCAAGTGGGATTACCATATTCAATCCATCATTGCCACCATTCAATTGAACAATCACCAGTACCCTGTCAGATTCAACATACGTATTTAATAGTGCCGACATAATTGGATTATCTCCCAATACTCTTACTGACATTCCATCTACCAACGAAGGAAGAATAGCTGCCGGTATTGTATTGCTGAGAAATTGTCTGCGTTTCATATATACAAGAGTTGAATTTTTTTATAGGGTTATGCAAGCTGGTACTCTGCCAGGTTCATAAAATATTTATACAAGCCACGTAAACGTGTATTTACAATATTATAATTAGCACTTGATGGATCAGCCAGGTAAGACTGCCAGGCATTGGTCCAGTAATAATCCTGAGTTTGACCTGTTAAAAGAAAATCTTTCTTCAGCTGATCTTTTGATTGCTGTGTTAACGGCATTTGAAAAATAATATCCAGCACATCGTTAATTAATTGATTAGGATCACTTGCATTAGGTAATGAATGTGTAAAAGCAACCGCATCAATTACAATTTTTTTACTGTTTCTTGTATAACCATTGCCAATCATTAAATCACTGAATTGATTTCGTTTTGGAAGTGTATCGGTATTTACCCATAACTCGTAATACTGGGGTGTTTGGTAATAAGCAGGCCATCCGGCTACACTTGGCGGATCACCAATATTCTGTTGTTCAAGTGCGGCAACAGACATAATATAATTCCACATTACATAAGCATCGGCATATTCTGTAACTGCATTGGGGAAAACAATATTCCATTCACGGCATATAGAAATTACATGATCAAGCGGTGCTTTAATTTGTACGGCTCTGTTTAAGTCATCAAAAAAATGTTCACTCTTAAATAATAGCAAAAGCATGGGTTTTATATCCCAGTTATTTGTACGCAATGCAAGCGCCATTGGTTCTATTACATTGGTTTCTGTAGCTGCATCAATTTCAGCATAAACAAAAAACCGGTAAATTTTTTTGGCAATAAATTTTGAAACTTCCATGTCTTTACTGAAAATCATATTCAAAAGATCAGTGAGTTCAAGATCACCGGCAGTTGAGCCTGTTCTTCCTGTTATTACAGTGTTATTATAAAACGAAGAAAATTGTTTGTTAGATGTATCGTGTCGTGTAGAAGTAAAGTAAGAAAGAAAGGTATTAACAGTTGTATTTACCTGCCAACCGGTTAACAGCCTTGCAGCCGCTTTCACATCGTTCTCTGTATAATTTGGATTATTTTCTTTTCCAAGTGTAAATAATTCCTGTAATTCACGGCTATAGTTTTCATCTGGTGCAGATGCTGTATTATATCGGCCATTTAAATAAAACAACATAGCAGGATCTAATGTAATTTCTCTCACCAACTGTTTAAAATTACCCAATGCATTTGTTCGTAGAAGATTAACATGTTTGTATAAAAGATTTGCATGGCCAACATCACCGGTTTCAGTAGCAAAATGATTATGCCAGAATAAAAGCATCTTTTCCCTTATGCTTCTGTCTTGATTTATCATCATTCCGGTCCACCATTTTTTTAAAGAAGCTCTTCGTAAAGCTTGTATGGTGCCATCTGTATTGGTACTGTTAATCCACGTTGTTCCTGGTGCAACTTCTGTATCTGGCAAAGCAGCAATTGATGCATCATATTCTTTTAATGGAGGATTAGGTAATGCTGAAACAGGATTCAATAATTCATCAACTGCCTGGCTCATTGTTAATCCAAGAAAATAAGAAACATCAGAAGCTTTTGCACCAAACATGGTACGCTTTAATAAATGAACAACTTCTTTTTTTGTCCACTGCCCAGTATATAGTTGTAAACCCGATGTTGTTCTTACAACATCAGCTTTTTTAACTTGTTTTATCAAACCGGTTTTTTTCCCGGCTTTAAGAAATTCTCTGCGATCCATAGCAGCTTTGATTTTTATTAGAATTCTGAAAACTCTCTTGTTTTGAAATTTACAAAAGAATATTCATTATTCTATTCTCTTGAGATATAATTGGTAAGCTAAACGCTGTATATGACAGATATATGCACAAAAAAGACGATCAATGACCGCCTTTTCTTTCATTATTAAGTATAAAATCTTAGAAATTTTATTTAAGCAATCTGGGCGTGCCCCTTCGGGCCGGGCTTTTCGTTCCAAGTCCTCTACCGCTAAGGCGGTATGCGGGCTTTCCACTTCAATCCCTCACGCACTCAAACTTCAATCATACTAATGATTAGCTGATGTTTTCTATAATGCCTGCAATACCTTGTCCGCCACCAACACAAGCAGTAACAATACCATACTTCTTATTAAGGCGTTTCATATCATTTGTTATCTGAATAGTAAGTTTTGCTCCGGTGCATCCTAATGGATGGCCCAATGCAATAGCACCACCATTGATGTTTACAATTTCAGGATTAAGTTTTAATTCACGTATTACTGCAAGAGATTGCGATGCAAATGCTTCATTCAATTCAAACAAATCAATATCATTTAAATTTAAACCTGCTTGTTTTAAAACTTTAGGTACTGCTTCAACAGGGCCAATTCCCATTACACGTGGAGAAACACCTGCACTTGCACAATTCACCAAACGGGAAATCGGTTTTAAACCCAATTGATTAATTAATCGTTCACTCATAACAATTACAAAAGCTGCACCATCACTTGTTTGAGATGAGTTACCTGCAGTTACAGTTCCATTAACTGCAAATGCCGGTTTCAGTTTGGCAAGTGACTCAACATTGGTATCAGCACGTACACCTTCATCGGTATCTACAATATAATTTCTGTTTTGTTTTTTACCCTTTGCATCTAAATAAACTTCATCAACAGTAATTGGTAAAATGCCCGATTTAAAATATCCGTTTTCAATAGCCGCTTTTGCTTTCATGTGTGAGTTATAAGAAAACAGATCCTGATCTTCACGACTAACTTTATAATCTTTAGCAACTGCTTCAGCAGTTAATCCCATACTTAAATAATAATCGGGTTCCTCAATAGCAATTGAATAAGATGGTACAGTTTTCCAACCTGCAGTAGGAACCATACTCATGCTTTCAACTCCACCGGCAATAATACAATCTGCAAACCCGGTTCTTATTTTGGCAGTTGCAATAGCAATCGTTTCTAATCCACTTGCACAATATCGGTTTACTGTCATGCCCGGTGCATGTACACCCACTGACTTTGCTGCTATAATACGGCCCACCTGTAAACCTTGTTCTGCTTCTGGAACTGCGTTACCAACTATTACATCATCTACCAACTTTGGATCTAATTGTGGTACTGAAGCCAATAAGGCTTTTATCACATTAATAGCCAAATCATCTGGCCTGGTAAAACGAAATGCACCTTTTTTTGATTTTCCTACTGCGGTGCGGTAACCTGCTACAATATATGCTTCCTGCATGTTTAAAAGTATTATTGTTCATGGTTCAAAGTCCATGGTTAAAGGCAAATTTGTATTGCATGGACTATGAACCATTTGCCATTAACCGGAATAGTTGTTTATGCAACTTTCTAACTCAAAGGTAAGGTTTCGGACTAATTTCTGCCAAATCCTTGCTGTTAATTTCAAAACCGTTTTAGAAGTTATCTTCGCAGCCATGTATAAATGGATCAGGTCTTTTTTCTTTTTGTTTGATGCAGAAAAGGTGCACTATTTTGCCATGAATGCATTTAAATTGTTGTGTTCTGTAACTTTTGTAAGAAAGCTTTTACATAATATTTTTAAACCAAAAGGGAATCTTCAATTTTCTATTTTCAATCTTCATTTTCCAAACAGAATTGGTTTGGCTGCCGGCTTTGATAAAAATGCTCTTTATTTAAGAGAACTGGAAACACTTGGTTTTGGTTTTGTTGAAATAGGAACTATAACTCCCTTACCACAGGATGGAAATCCAAAGCCTAGAATATTTCGGTTACCTGATGATAAAGCGCTTATTAACCGAATGGGTTTTAATAATGACGGGGTGAAAGTAGTGGCAGAAAGATTAAGAGATTGGA
>DAIOWB010000177.1:0-5937 GCA_036758725.1 Lacibacter sp. | reverse complement strand
ACCTGTGGTTATTAATTAAAGATGCATGGCTTACAAAAAGCTGGAAAGATAAATTCCGTATATGGATGATGCCAACCGGGTGGCGACCTGATGATGTTGCCGAAAAATATCCTTTATATAAAATAAATGACCCTTATCATTTTGAAAAATATGATACCAAGGCCTCACCTGCTTTACAGGTTTGGAGCTGGGTACAAATTACTGTTGTGTTATTATTCATCAGTTATTTATTTGGAAACATTGCAGGTATTAATTCACTGAATCCTTATTATATTTATCTCTATGGGTTGTTTGTTTTTATCAGTGTATATGCATACACTGAACTAATGGATCGTAAAAAATCTGCTCTTGCTTGGGAAACTATTAAAAATATAATGGGAATTGCTATACTTGTACAAACTGGTGATTGGTTTGGAGCTTCTCAATACCTTGGATTTATTAAATATGCTTTAGTTGTCTACTTTTTAATTTCTACTTTATTAACAACCTGGTTTGTATTAAAACATTCAAAAGAAGACAGACAGGTTGAAATGGCTGTTTAATTTTATTTACTTACAAGATTATATGATTGCTTCATCCAATTAATTAATTGGCTATTCACTTCATCATTGTTATCTATTGCTACAACATGTACAATTCTGTTTTTGGATGTTTGCAGATATTTAAATACAGGAGGTATATCTTCAAGATGATTAAGAAAGAATTCAATTTCTAAATGATCTTTTTTTACTTTAACACCCAGGAAGGTACTTTTTGTTTTAAAGAAAATAACATCGGGCTTTACGGTTTCTTCTTTGTAAGAACCAAACTTTTTAACTTCTTTACAAATGTGTTTGTACAATTGCTTTAGTTCTGCAGGACGTTTTTCAAACAAACTATCTGTGCTGATTAAAACACAGGAATGATTCTGGCCTTTCCTTTTAAAACTTCTTCCACAATTTGGGCAATTCCACATTGCAAGTGAGCTATTTCGTTAATTGATTATTGATTGTTCTCCATATCTGTAACGGATTTTCATTTTTCAATTCATCGGGCAGCAAATCATTACTCCAGTTTTGAAAACAGATTGGCCTTGCAAATCGTTTAATACCATCTGCACCTACAGAAGTAAATCTTGCATCGGTAGTTGCAGGAAAAGGCCCGCCATGATGCATACTTAAACAAACTTCAACACCTGTTGGCACACTGTTTAAAATAATTCGTCCGCAAATATTTTTAACTGCTTCAACCAACTCATTATTTTGTTTCATATCTTTTTCAGTTGCCATGAGCGTGGCGGTTAATTGTCCTTCCAGGTGTTTAGCCACTTCATTCATCTCACTCATGTCTTTACAACGGATTACAATTGAATAGGGTCCAAATACTTCTTTATGTAAAACAGGATTGGTTAGAAAAGTTTGTCCATCTGCTGTTGCAATTGTTGGTAACCCTTCAAACTCTTTTACTTCCATTTCTGCTTCTGCAACAAGATGAACACCTTCCTGTAACAAAGCTTCGTTCTTTTTTTCTTTATATGCTTTTACAATTCCGGGATGCAACATTTTTCCCGGTGCCACTTTTTGAATAGCTTTTCCCAAATCATGTGTGAATGATTTTAAAGCTTCTCCTTCTACACCTATGATTATTCCGGGATTTGTACAAAACTGCCCAACACCTAAAGTAATTGATGCAGCATACATGGTTGCAATTTCTGCTGAAGAGGTTTGTAATTTTTCAGGCAAAAGAAAAACAGGATTAATACTTCCCATTTCTGCAAAAACAGGTATGGGTTCTTTACGTTGATTGGCCCAATCGAATAATTGTTTTCCTCCAGTATAAGAACCGGTAAAACCAACTGCTTTTGTATAAGGATGCATCACTAATGCTTTTCCAACTTCAAAACTTTGTCCATACACATGTTCAAAAATTCCTTTTGGCAAATTATAATAAGCTGCAGCTTTAAAAATTGCATCGGCAACTATATGTGAAGTTTGTGCATGTGCAGGATGTGCTTTTACAATTACAGGGCAACCAGCTGCAAATGCACAGGCAGTATCGCCTCCTGCCGTTGAATAAGCAAAAGGAAAATTACTTGCACCAAATACAACAACAGGACCAAGTGGCACCAGCATTTTTCTAATATCAGGTTTAGGGGGATTTTTATCAGGAATAGCTGTATCAATTCTTGCTTCGAGCCATTCACCACGTTCACAGGCTGCTGCATAACTGTTGAGCTGAAAGATGGTTCTTGCACGTTCATTTCTTAATCTTGCTTCGGGCAAATTGGTTTCTTTCATTGCAACCTGAATTAAAGTATCGCCACAATTTTCCAGTTCTATAGCAATGGCACGCATAAAATCGGCACGCATCTTTAAAGGCATTTTGCGATATACATGAAATGCGTTCCATGCATTTTTCATTGCATCATTTATTTCACCTAAAGAAAAATCATTAAAACTCATATGAATGTTTTTTTATCGCATAGAATAAAAAGTGTAAAAAATAAATTTATAAAACCGGCCTGTTTTTAATTCCTTCATTAATAACCATCAGAATTCTTTCTCTCTCCTGCCCAACCAAAGTTAATCTTGGTGCTCTTACAAATTCACTTCCTAATCCAACCTGTGTTTCTGCCAGTTTAATATACTGTACCAGTTTAGGATGAATATCCAACTCCAGCAAGGGCATAAACCAACGGTATATTTTTGTTGCCTCTGCAATGCTGCCTTTTTTTACCAGGTTATAAATAGCAACCGTTTCCTGAGGAAAGGCACATACTAACCCTGCAACCCACCCATGTGCACCTAAACACAATTCTTCCATTGCCAATGTATCAACACCACATAATAATTTATATCGGTCACCAAAACAATTTATCATTCTGGTTACATTGGTTACATCTCTTGTACTTTCTTTTACTGCCTGTATGTTTTTACTATCGGCCAGTTCATCAAACATTTCCAATGTTACTTCAATTTTATAATCAACGGGGTTGTTATAAATCATAATAGGCAGATCGGTTGATGCTGCAATGGTTTTAAAATAAGTAACCGTTTCCCGATGATCGCTTTTATAACGCATAGGTGGCAACAACATCAATCCTTTTGCGCCCCATGCTTTTGCATATGCCGCTTGTTTCAATGCTTCAATAGTTGAGCCTTCTGCAATATTTAAAATAACAGGCACCTTCCCGTTTACTTTTTCAACTGCAAATTTTACTAATGCTTCTTTTTCATCAATTGATATTACACTGGCTTCACCTAATGTGCCACCCAAAACAATTCCATGTACTCCAGCTTCTATCTGAGCCTGTAGATTTTTTTCAAACAATGGTAAATCCAATTCATCATTAGCGGTGAATTTAGTTGTAAGTGCAGGAAAAACTCCTTCCCATATAATTGACATAAATAATATTTTACCTAAGGTAAGAAACCATTCCTTTTTAAATACGCAGAATGTAAAAGCATAATTTTTTTTATTCGTTAACGTCTAAGTCGCTAACTTAACTGCTTTCTCAATCATTACATGCTGTTATTTCAAAATAATGAACAGGCTTTCAGGGAATTTATAAAAGAACACCAGAAAAGGGTGTACAATACGGCATTGCATTTATTACAGAATGAGGAAGATGCTGAAGAAATTACACAGGATGTTTTTGTTGAAGTTCATCATAAGGCGCATACGTTTAAAGGTGAATCACAGGTTAGTACCTGGCTTTACAGAATTACCTATCACAAATGCATTGATTTTTTGCGAAAAAAGAAATCAAAAAAACGATTTGCTTTTCTTACCAGTTTGTTTCATGAAAGTGGTGAACTGGTAACTGATAGCGGCGATTTTGTGCACCCGGGCATAGTAACTGAGAATAAAGAAAAAGCCTCCATCCTTTACAAAGCAATCAACAGCCTGCCTGAAACACAAAGGATTACATTTTTACTGAGCGAAACCGATGGACTGAGTTACCAGGAAATCAGTGACATTATAGGCACTTCGGTTTCATCGGTTGAGTCGCTTTTATTCCGTGCCAGGAAGAATTTGAGAAAAATACTGGCCGATTTTTATAAAAATTACAATGGATAGCAAGTTTTTTGAATGAATTACCGTCAAATAAAATGATATGAACAAACAAGAACAATGGATTGATGAGGTGTTAAGCAGCCTCAAAAATATTCAACAGGCTGAAAGCAACCCACATCTGCATACCAGGGTGATGGCTAAATTAAAAAGTTCGGTTGCCAGTGAACCACTGAACTTAAAATGGGTCTATGCCTTTACAACTGCTGTACTCATTATGATTATGCTCAACATTTTTAGCTGGAACAACAGTTTTACGACAACTGCTCAAACAAACGATATTGAAACCGTTGAAAACGATTACAACCTCGAAAATAATTATACTTCTCTTTACTGAACTCTGAATCATGAATAAAACAACCCTTCTTACAGTAGCGATCGTGCTTTTATTATTATTAAACGCCGTTACACTTTACCTCTTGTTTTCCGGCAGGCACAACAAACATAGTAACAGGGAAGGTGGCAGACCTGATATAAACTTTATCAGCCACAAATTAAATTTTGATGAAAAACAACAATCGGAATTCAAAATTTTAAGAGATCAGCAAAAAACAGAATTGGAAACACTGCGGAACAATGACAAAAACTTAAGAGATGCTTTAGTAACATCTTTAAAAAGTGGTGTTACTGATTCGTTGAAGATT
Organism: Lacibacter sp.; assembly: GCA_036758725.1. Lineage (GTDB taxonomy): Bacteria > Bacteroidota > Bacteroidia > Chitinophagales > Chitinophagaceae > Lacibacter. The sequence goes on along the minus strand of DAIOWB010000177.1, from coordinate 1,240 downwards.
GATTCAATTACCAACTTACTGGCTTTAAGCAGAAAAAAAATGGAGCTCACTTTTTATAAACATTTTTCACAAATCCGTGCTATTTGCCGACCTGAACAACTGGAACTGTTTAATAAAACGCTGGATGAAATGATGAAAAGAAGAATGCCGGGACCCGGCCCAAAAGAAGGCAAGCCATAAAAAAATATTAATCAACCATCACCACATAAGTAATGTACCAATTCCAACTACCTAAATCAAAACTGATTTTCTTAATCACCAGTTGTATTTTATTTTTTCTTTCCTGTAAAAAAGAAAATAACACAACAGCTGTAATTACTGATCCGCTTGCAGCTTTAAACTTACCTTCATCTGTTTTGAACTATGCCAATCAACCACTACCGCTTTTTTTATCAGCACCAAATATTACTCAGCAAATAAACACACCTGCAGATAATCAGGTAACAGACTGGGGTGCTACTTTGGGTAGAGTATTATTTTACGATAAAACACTTTCAATAAATAATTCCGTTGCCTGTGCCAGCTGTCATAAGCAGGAAAATTCGTTTACTGATAATGTAGTTTTAAGTAAAGGATTTGCTGGTGGCAATACAGGACGTCATTCCATGTCACTTATCAATGCTATTTACTATCCTAACGGAAAGTTTTTCTGGGATGAAAGAGCGGCAACATTAGAACAACAGGTTTTAATTCCGGTACAGGATGCAGTTGAAATGGGAATGCGTTTAGATACTTTAGTAAACAGGTTAAACCGCACAACGCATTATCCCTATTTATTTGAAAAAGCTTTTGCAAGCAAAAACATTACAGCAGACAGAATTGCAAAATCACTTGCACAGTTTTTACGCTCCATGATTTCTTATCAATCAAAATTTGATTTGGGTTTTGCAATGGTTCCACCAAATGCAAATCCCGGTACAACATTATTTCCTAACTATACTGCATCTGAAAACAGGGGAAAAGCAATCTTCTTTAGTCCTCAGGGAACCTGTGCTTCCTGTCATGGCACTGCAACATTCACTGCACCAAGAGCTGAGAATAATGGATTAGAAGCTGTGATTGCAGACAGAGGTGTTGGGGTAGTTACAAATAACCCTGCAGATAATGGAAAATTTAAAGTGCCTTCCATAAAAAATATTGAGCTAACTGCACCGTATATGCATGATGGACGGTTTGCTACACTTGAGCAGGTAATTGAACATTATAACAGTGGTATACAATTCAATCAAAACTTAGCGCC
>DAIOWB010000176.1:0-5944 GCA_036758725.1 Lacibacter sp. | reverse complement strand
GTTAGAAATTGCTTTCTCATGATGATAAATTTTTAAGTTATAAAATAAAAAATCTGTTTGGTTATAACAGGTTGTTTACACAGAATAGGATAAATTAGAGAGTACAATGAGGTTTTGGGGTAAGCATTGGTAGGAATCTGCTAAAAGTGAGTAAACTAAATTACTACATTGGTTTGCCAAATGCAATAGACTTATTTAAAATCGGATTAATTTTACAGGAATGCAACAATGCTTGTTCTGCTGCCACCTGATACAACTGGTTCATGTTCACGGTCACTATCAATGCCCTGTGTGTTATACTAATGCAATGCCTTGTTGCGATGCTGATAATTGCCATACCAATCAATATTTGAACAACCAGGTTACTGAAGAAGAATTGAAAAACACAAAAGACGCTGAACATCAATAATTAAACCGCCAACCTGAATTACTTTATAAAGCGCTCCTTTGCAATGTTTTTTTTTAAACAAGGAATTAAAACCCGCTACTTGTACTCCACTTATCATAAATAGCCTTTCAGCTAACTGATGTCCTTTTTTCCAACCTGTTTTTCCCTTAGGTTTGCTGCCATAAAAATCTTGACATATGAAGAAAATTATTGTAACGATTGTTTTAGCATTTTCGCTTTTACGCAGCTATGCCGATGAAGGCATGTGGCTTCCGCTTTTATTAGGTGAGCAAGTGTATGCAGAAATGCAGAAAAAAGGTTTAAAGCTTACCAAAGATCAATTGTATAATATTAACAAAGCTTCTTTAAAAGATGCTATTATTATTTTTGGTGGTGGTTGTACGGGTGAAATTGTAAGCAGCCAGGGATTAATATTTACCAATCACCATTGCGGATATGGTGCAATTGCATCTGCATCTTCGGTTGAAAATAATTACCTGCGTGATGGCTTTTATGCAAAAAGCCAAAAAGATGAAATCCGTTCTGCTTTATCCGTACAGTTTTTAGTACGTATTGTAGATGTTTCAAAAGAAGTAAACGATTCATTGGGAACATTACTCGGCAAAGCAAGAGCAGATAAACAAACTGAAGTTTTAGCCGCTATCAACAAACGCATGAGTGATGCAACTAATTTTATTGAATGCCGTGTAAGTCCGTTATTTAAAGGCAACCAATTTCTTGCATTTGTATACCAGCGTTATAAAGATATTCGTTTGGTTGGCACACCTCCTGAAAGTGTGGGCAAATTTGGTGGAGATACAGATAACTGGGAATGGCCACGTCATACCGGCGACTTTAGTGTGTTTCGTGTTTATATGAGTAAAGATGGAAAGCCCTCTGAATATAGTGCAGATAATGTTCCGTTAAAACCCAAATACTTTTTACCCGTTTCTATTAAAGGATTAAAAGATGGCGATTTTGCTATGACATGGGGTTACCCGGGCAGCACCAATCGTTATGAAACTTCATTAGGTGTAAAACTTTCAACTGATATTAATAATCCAACATTAGTTAAACTGCGTGATTTTCGTTTGAAATATATGTTTGCAGAAATGCAGAAAGATGCCGGCACTAAGTTAAAACTGGCAAGCAGTTATGCAGGTATTGCCAACTACTGGAAGTTTTATGATGGTGAAACAAAACAATTATTAAAGTATGATGTGTTTGGCCAGAAACAAAAAGCAGAAGCTGATTTTATAAAGTGGGCAAAAGATAAGCCTGATTATGCTGCTATCTTTCCCGAATGGGAAAAAGTATATACAGCCTGGCGCCCTTATGCCATGCATCGTATGTATATGAATGAAGGTGTTTTTGGATCTCCATTAATTGCCTATGCTTCTTCTTTAATACAACTGGAAGCGGCAATGGTAAAACAAAATGCAACAAAAGAAGATGTTACCAAAGCAATGAATGCAGCAGTTGCCGCAAGAAAAAGTTTTTTAGACGATCATAATGCAGCAAGTGATCAGAATATTCTTGGTACAGTCTTAATGATGTATTATCAGGACATACCAAAAGAACAACACCCCATTAGTTACTTTGAAAATGTAAAAGGAAGTTTTGGCGATTTAAAAAGTGAAGCAACATGGAAATCATATGCAGCTTCTGTATTTACCAACACTATGATATTAAGCGATGAAAAATGGAATGCCTTTGTTGCAAATCCTGATGCAGTGAAATTGCAGGAAGATCCGGCATTTAATATTGCCAGTGCTTTCTTTAAAAACTGGAGTGTAAAATTTCTCCCCCGTTTCCAGGAGTTCACCATTAAGAATAATGATCTGGGACGTTTGTATTTAAAAGGCATTATGGAAATGAATCCATCCAAATCAAAAAAGATGTATCCCGATGCTACGTTTACCATGCGTGTTTCTTATGGTAATGTAAAAAGCTATATACCAAGAGATGCGGTAAAGTATGATTTTGTTACTACTTCAAAAGGCCTGCTTGAAAAATACAAGGCTGGAGATTATGAGTTTGATCTGCCATCAAAACAAATTGATCTGTTGAAGAAAAAAGATTTTGGTCAGTATGTAGATAAACAGCGTGGCGACTTAGTTATAGGATTTATAACAACCAATGATATTACCGGTGGTAATAGTGGCTCACCCGTTATTGATGGTAATGGCAATTTAATTGGTTTAGCTTTTGATGGCAACTATGAAGCGTTAAGTCATAAGCTGGCTTTTGATAAAGATCTCAACCGCACCATTTGTGTTGACATCCGTTATGTATTGTGGTGTATTGATAAGTTGGGAGGTGCAAGTAATATAATTAAAGAATTGAAGTTGGTGAAATAAACCAGCCCCTCCTAACCTCCCCAAAGGGGAGGAATAAAAACCCTTCATTATTTATGAAGGGTTTTTATTTAACATTTTCGCATTTACTACCTTCACCATATGAATTTACAAATCACTTCCATTGAAATTTATAAACTCTCCATCCCTCTCAAACAACCTTTTGTTATTTCATTAGGTCCGCAGTATGATGCAGATAATATTGTTATTGTCATTAGAACCAATGAAGGCATTACAGGGTGGGGAGAATGCAGCCCATACATGAGCATTAATGGTGAAAGTATGGACACCTGTTTTATTGTTGCACAATACCTGGCTGCTGAATTAAAAGGAAAAAATCCATTACAGATTCAGGAATGCATTGTTTCAATGGACAGGCTCATTACAAGAAACGAAAGTATTAAAAGTGCATTTGACATGGCACTCTATGATATTTCATCACAACATGCCAACCAACCTTTATATCAATTTCTTGGAGGTAAAAAAGATAAACTCATTTCAACTGATATGACGGTTGGATTGGGCTCTCCTGAAAAGATGGCGATAGAAGCATTGCAATATAAGAAGGAAGGTTTCCCTTCAATTAAAGTAAAGCTTGGTACAACAACAGCAGAAGATGTTGAAAGGATAAAAGCCATTCGTGATGCAATTGGTAATGAGTTGCCATTACGTATTGATGCCAACCAGGGATGGACAGTTGATATTGCAATAGAAACATTGAATGCTTTAAAAGATTTTGGCATAGAACATTGTGAAGAGCCCATTGCACGATGGAATTTTATGCAATTGCCGGAAGTGAGAAAAAACAGTCCCATAAAAATCATGGCCGATGAAAGTTGTTTTGATGAACATGATGCAGAGCGCTTGGCCAAACTCAGTGCCTGTGATTACTTTAACGTAAAACTCGGAAAGAGTGGTGGTATATGGCATGCACTGAAGATTGTAGAAGTAGCTAAAGCATATAATATTAAATTACAGGTAGGCTGTTTTATGGAAAGCCGTTTAGCCATTACAGCACTTGTTCATTTTGCCTACAGCAGTAACTTAATTGTGCATTATGATTTAGACACACCATTAATGTTAAAAGAAGATCCTATTGTTGGAGGAATGGTTTTTAATGAAAATGGAATTGTTGAAATTGATGAAAGCAATGGAATTGGTGCAACCGTTGATCTTCAATTTCTAAATAACTGTGAAAAAGTAATTGTTTGAAAAAGCAGTTTATTAACTATTTATATCGTTCATCATTCATTTTCTTCAACTTATTTAAAATTGTACCTAAACGTTTTTTATAAATTTCCTCAAAACTTACAAGGCCTTTTGCAGGATCGCCATTTCTGATACTGTTAAGATCTGTAATCATTTGCTCAATTTTCATATCATCTTTTATTGGCAATTGCTTGGCGCTTTGTAATATGGTTATATTCATATTATGATAATCAATAAGTATATTAATGAAATCGTTTGTAAATTTTTTATACTTATCAACCAAATCAAAAACTGAATAACAGGCTACCACAAGTTTGCGAATTTTTTCATCAGAATTTTTTAATGCAAAATCAAAACCGGGAGCACCTGATTTTTGAGTTTCCAGCAATGTATTCACCTGGTCAATGATTGAATTATCCAAATCAATAATTTCTTTAATTCCATCTGAAAGCACAGTGATTGATTCAATATAATCTTTGTTTTGAACAATGTGCAGGTTTAGGGCTGTTTCATATTTTAAATTTGCCGTGTTTAATTGATCATAAAATTTAATATAAGGCAGTAACTGCTCCGTAATTTTTTTCAACACCTCTTTGCTAACAGGGTTTATTGATTCTGTTGAAATAGAATCTTCATTACGGCTTATTTTGATAAATTTTGATTTGAAGATTGTAAAATTTGAAACGGCAGATAAAACATTAGAAATAATATTAACAGGGGGGAATACGCCTTTTATTACATCCATAAAATTACTTACCTGGCTCATTAACCTGTCTTTCTGTGGTTTTTCAACCGGCAATTGTTCAATATTACTTCTGATAGATTGCAGAATTACTTCTGTAAGTTGAAAGCCAAGTGCTTCACTTTGAATGTTATTGATATCAGTTATTTTTTTTGAAAATATATTCTGGCTTCTGGCATTTAATATTTCACGTGATGCAGTATTGAGATCATTAATAATTTCAATACCCCTGATAATAATTTGATAATTTTTCTGGTATTTATCCCGTTCAAGCTGTGCTATCACTTCAGAGGAACCAACCCCACCACCACTTTTAGAGTTTAAAGCTATAACCTGTTCTTTTAAAACCCTTATCTCTTCCATTAATACTACAGGTGTGGTGTCACTGTTATTTCTATTATCATTTCCAAAACAATCCTGTATAGATATTAGTGCCAGAATACATAAAATAAATAGTGTTTTATAAAAAATAATTTTCATTACAGTAAGCTTTTTTATTATTCTTCATTCTCATACAGACAGGATGATAAAAAGAAATTTAATTTATCTTTTAACAAGATCCCGATTTCTTCTTACAATTATTCACATTTAACTTCTATACTTTTTGTTGTAAACTCAACATTTGATGGAACTAAGTGATTGATTGATGCAATGATATAAGGATATTCCATAACCTGTGCAGTAATACATCCTACACCAGGAATGCTGTGATTTACCTCTATTCTGGTTTTGTCAGTTTCTGATTTAGCAGAAGTAATTGATATGGTGTGGCCAGATACAGCAACTGTACCTAAAAAACATCCAACTACCCACTTGGTTTTAAAATCAACCACTGGTTTCGCAGGAGGATTTTCAACGTTCTTCTGTGTCTCTTTCCATAATTGATCAAACTCTGCTTCGGTTTTAATGATCACATTTTTGGGTTCAGTTACAGAACAAAGTCTTTCTGATACTAATACCTCCCATTTATTTTCAGTTGAATTTTCCGTTTGATTATTTGTTTTAGATGGTGATGAACAATTTGCAATGTGTAAACTTAATATAAACAAAAAAAAAGGATGTAATAGTTTCATTTTATTTGAATTAGAATATTAAAAATTTAATTCAACAATTATAAAAAAATAATCAGGAACCAAGCTATATACTTGGTCCCTGACTAAAAAATATTTATTATCTATCTGCGTGCCAAAGGCTTGGTTCCACCGCAGAATGCTATATTTCCGCCATTTACCGGAGCCCCACGACGTG
>DAIOWB010000175.1:0-6073 GCA_036758725.1 Lacibacter sp. | reverse complement strand
ATAATCTTTGAAAGCATTGTTCACATCAAGATTAAGAAGGGAACTCTGGTTATCAAAAATCAGTTTGCTGTAATCAATATTCAATTCTGCCTGTTTGATAAGCCTGTTATTATTCCTGTTATTTAAAATAGGGATGTTGGCAACAAAACCGTAATTATATCCCCTGTTACGGCTATAGATTGGCAGGGCAGGGTTAAGTGCAACATTATTATTGGTACGGTTAAAATTATAAGCAGAATTAAATGAAAGAGTTGGCCACCGTTCGGCCTTTCTTTCTTTTAAAGTAAGATTGGCAATATCAATATTTTTCCTGGTGATTTGTAATAATGGGTTTGTGTTTTCAATATTGTTTTGAATATCACCCAATGCCAGGTTCATATTGATTGGAATGGTATCAATTACTTCATAAGTTGTAGTTTGTCCCAGGTTCATTGATTGATTCAATTGCTCTTTAAGTTGTTCTATTAATGTTTGCTGAGTAAGTCTTGCTGATTTTTGTGCATTAAGATCCACCTGGCTTTGTAATACATCAGGTTTGGCGCCAACACCAATCTCTAATTTTCGCTGGGATAATTTTACCCGTTCATCACTCAGGCTCATTTGCTCTTCTATAGCTTTTAGTTGTTGCTTCTGCCTTACAATTGCATAGTAGTTATTGATGACTACTGCCACGGTGTTTATAATCTGATCTTTTATACCCAATTCACCAAGTTTAATAAACTCAGCTGCTTTATCGCGGGTTGCAAACATTTTCAATCCATCAAATAATGTCCAGTTCAGGGAAACATTACCTGTATACGTATTTGTTTTTACACCTCCTTCTCTTTTTGTTCCATTGGTGAATCGCTGGTTTTGCTTGTTCTCAGCCCAGTTAGCTCCCAGTGTGCTGTTTAGTCTTGGAAGAAAGACAGCATTGCGGTATGAATAATCCAATGCTGCAACCATCGAATCGTTTTTTGAAAGCTGGATATTATAATTGTTCTGCAGGGCAGTGGCGATAGCTTCATCAAGTGTCAGTAATTTTTGTGCTTCTGATTTGTAAAAAGACATCAGCATTGCTGATCTGAGAACAAAAAGTAAAAGAGTGCGACGCAACGGAAGTTGAATAGACCCGATAGCTATCGGGTTCCTTAGCTGGTAACAAAATACTTGTTTCAAATTTTGATATGTTGAAAATAAATTAATCATGTACTTCTTTCATATTTGCTATAGATATATCAGTATCTGGATTAGCTGCTTTCTTTTTGGATGATAAGAAAGAGTAGAGGGCAGGTACTACATACAAAGTAAGTACCAGCGCAAACAACATTCCTCCAACAATTACTATTCCCAACGGTACACGGCTCTTACCGGCAGAACCGATTGCCATGGCAATGGGTAATGCACCCAGGGTAGTTGCAAGTGTTGTCATTAAAATGGGCCGCAACCTGGCAACAGCGGCATCAATGGCTGCAGGTATTTTCTTTTCGCCCCGTCTTCTTTTCTGGTTTGCAAATTCTACTATAAGAATCCCGTTCTTGGTTACTAATCCTATGAGCATGATTATTCCAATCTGGGAAAAAATATTCAAGGTTTGCCCGAATAATTTTAAACTGATAACGGCACCTGCTAATGCCAGCGGCACGGTGATCATGATAATAAACGGATCAATAAAACTTTCAAACTGTGCAGCCAGCACTAAAAAGATTAATATTAATGCCAGTATAAAAGCAAAGGAAGTATTGGAAGAACTTTCTTTAAAATCAAGTGAGGCGCCACTAAGTGCAGTTGTAAAAGATTCATCTAAAACTTTATCAGCAATCCTTTGCATTTCATTTATTCCATCACCCAACGCCATGCCTGGTGCCAGGCCTGCTGAAATGGTAGCACTCTTGAACCTGTTGAAATGATAAATAGTAGGAGGGCTGGCCATTTCTTCCATTTTCACAATATTATCCAGTTGTATCAATTCGCCGCGGTTATTACGAACGTAGAAACTTTTTACATCAAGTGGTTCATCACGGTTTTCACGTTCCACCTGTGCTATTACTGAATATTGTTTTCCATTCATGATAAAATATCCAAAGCGGCGGCCACTTAAAGCACTTTGCAAAGTATTAGTAACATCAAGAACTGAAACGCCGAGTTCATTTGCCTTTAACCTGTCAATGGTTATTTGTAATTCCGGCTGATTGAATTTAAGATTTACATCAGAGCCCTGGAAAACTTTGCTTTTACCAACTTCTTCTAAAAACTGTGGTACTTTTTCTTTTAGTTTATCAAAGTTCAGGTGTTGCAATACAAACTGCACGGGGAAAGAACCCCTGCTACCCATGCCTACAGATATTGTTTGTTCTTGCAAAGCAAATGCCCGTACATTATTGTACCTGCGGAATATGCGGTTTGCTTGTTGTGCAATCTGATCCTGGGTCCTTTTTCTTTTACCGGCATCATCTAATCCCATACTGATAAAAGAAGTGTTGCTGCTACCGCTACCAAAACCTCCGGGTGCAAATGATAATGAAAATGCAAGTTCAGGTACAGAATCTAAAAGCTGCTGGTTAATTTCGTAAGTAGCTTTATCTATATAATCAAAGTCTGCACCTTCGGGGGCTGTTAAGCTGGCACGTACCCGGTTACGATCTTCCATAGGTGCCAATTCTGATGGGATATTTTTTCCAATTAAATAAATAGCGGCAACGCAAGCAAGTACAATGATAAATGCCGCCCAGCGCAGCTTCATAAATCCTTTTAATGTATAGCGGTAAAGATTTTCAAGGCCGACAAAGAATGGTTCTGTAGCCCGGTAAAACCAGGAATGTTTGGTTGGATCTTTTTTAGTAAGAAAAATATTTAGTACAGGTGTAAGAGAAAGTGAAACAAAAGCAGAAATTAAAACAGCACCAGCCACCACGATTCCAAATTCACGAAACAACCTGCCTACAAAACCCTGTAAAAAAATAATAGGTAGAAAAACCACAGCTAATGTGATAGATGTGGCAATGACTGCAAAATAAATTTCTTTTGATCCTTCCAGGGCTGCTTTATGCTTGTTCAAACCCCGCTCCATTTTCTTGAAAATATTTTCAGTAACCACAATGCCATCATCTACTACCAATCCGGTAGCCAGTACAATGGCAAGCAGCGTGAGTACATTAATTGAAAAACCCAGCAGATACATGATAAAAAAAGCTCCTATCAGGGAAACAGGAATATCTATCAGGGGCCTTAATGCAAGTGACCATTCCCTGAAAAATAAAAAAATAATTAATACAACCAATGAAATAGCAATAAGGAGTGTTTCTTTTACTTCACTTACTGCTTTGCGTACAAAACCCGAACGATCGTAACCCACCTCAATAGAAATATCGTTAGGCATATCTGCTCTTATGGCTTCTATTCTTTTATAAACCTCATCAGCTATTTCAATCTGGTTACTTCCCGGCTGTGCCACAACCCGTACACCAACAGATCCTACATTATTTACCCTGGAAGCAAATTCATCATTGTCCCCTGAAAGTATAGCGGTGCCTAAATCCCTGAAACGAATGATACGCCCTGCTGATTCGCGGATGATTAGATCATTAAATTCCTTTTCCGTTGTAAGCTTTCCGTAAGTTTTTACTATCAATTGCGTGTTGTTGCCGCGAATTTTACCACCTGGCAATTCAATATTTTCCCTGTCTAATGCGGCACGAATGTCCTGTATGGTCAATTTATAAGAAGCGAGTTTTGAAGGGTCGATCCATAGCCGCATAGAATATTGTTTGCCAAACGAGCCAGCTGAACTTACACCGGATATTGTTTGCAAACGTTCTGTAACTACGTTTTCAGCAAAATCAGATAACTCAAGCAAAGTTTTTTTCTGACTTTGAATAATAATAAACATGATGGGATCTGAATCAGCATCGGATTTACTAACAATAGGTGGTCCGTCAATATCCTGCGGTAACGCATTTACAGCCTGGCTAACTTTATCTCTTACATCATTCGCTGCTTTTTCAAGATCAACATTCAATTCAAATTCTATAGTTATGCTGCTGCTGCCTTGTGCACTGTTTGATGTTATAGTTTTTACACCCTGTACACCATTAACTGCTTTTTCCAGTGGTTCTGTTATCTGTTGTTCAATAATATCAGCACTGGCACCAACATAAGATGTACGTACACTGATTACAGCCGGGTCGATTGCCGGGTATTCCCTTACACCTAAAAAAGAATAACCAATAGCGCCAAAAACTATGATCAGTATAGAACATACTATAGCAAGTACCGGGCGTTTTAAACTGAGTTCTGATAAATTCATAATTGTGAGTGGTGAGTTGTCAGTTGTGAGTTTCCTCACTATTTATCATCCCTGATAATAATTTAAATGAATTAACAATAGAATCTCCTAATGACTTTAATTCCGCAAGTATTACATACTCAAGTTTAAAAGCAATTCCAATTGCAGTATCTATTTCTATAACTGAACCCCTGGAAATTTCAAAATATCTTTTTCTTTCTTGCAGGGATTTCCTTGAACAGCCTTCAGCAATATTCAAATGAACCGATATTGCTGCTCTTCTGATTTGCTGAACTAATGCGAATCTTTCATCTGGAGGAAATTTCTTTGTTATCTTATAGCTTTCAAGAGCCAATTCCTGTGAAAATTTTAAAACGTCGAGTTTTGTATGTGCCAGTTGTAAAAACATAAATAAATATTTAAGGTTAAAAATCATCGGCAAAAAAAATTGCTCAAACTCACAACTCACTATTCACAACTCACTTCTCATTTGTCACCTTATTAATCCTCACATCACTTCCTTGTTTTAAAAACAACAACCCCGTAATAATAACCGTATCTCCTAATTTCAACCCGGAAATAACTTCAATATTGGAAGAATCACGTACACCGGTTGTAATTTCTGTTTGTATTGCTTTACCATCTTTAAAAAGAAAAACCTGTTTTTTTCTTCCTTGTGGCACTACGGCAACAGTCGGTATCATGATGGCATTTTCATTTTTACCCAATTGAATTTTTACTTTGCAAAATGCACCGGGCACCAATAAAGGGTCTTTTGTTTTTACCAGGGCTCTTACTGACAGGCTGCGGGTATTTTCTTCAATATAAGATTCGGTGGCAGAAACATTGGCGTAAAATGTTTTTAGCGAACCATCAATTGAAAATTCAATTGATTGACCGGTTTTAATTTCTGAACTGTATTTTTCCGGTACAGTAAATTGTAATTTCAACTGGCTTACCTGGCTGATAGTGGAAATAATAGTGGAAGGTGTAATGAAAGCTCCCGGGCTAATATTTCTGAAACCTAATTTTCCACTGAATGGCGCACGGATTTCTGTTTTGCGGATTGCTTCATTTATAATATCTATATCCGCATTAAGATTATGAACTTGTAAAAGACTTAAATCATATTCCTGCTGGCTGATGCCTTGTATTTGTAGTAATTGCTGTTGCCGGTTTTCTGTTTGTTGTGCAATTTTTAATTGTACTTCCAGTTTACGTTTCTGTGCCTGCAGATCCCCATCATATAACTTTGCAAGTAAAGCACCTTGTTGAATAAAATTTCCTTCTCTTACATTCAGTTGAACTAACCTGCCTGATACTTCCGGGTGTATTTCGGTGGTTTCACTCGCAAGTAATGAACCAGGAACCTGGATTTCTGAAACCAATAAACTGTTTTTAGTAATTATAGCTTCGGCGCCAATGGGTGGTTGTTTTTGAGGGGCACCTCCTTGCGGGGATGCTGCATCTTTTTTATTATTACAGGAAATAATTGCGATTGAAAATATCAGTATAATTAAACCTGTAATCCGTTTTGGTGTGTTCACGTTAAATCGTTTGTGTTTAGGGCTTTAAAAATAAGCAGTAATTGTCATTCCTGTGCAGGTTTTGACGATTGTCTAAGCAAAAACCTTTGCTGCAAGTGGGGGATGGTAAATGAAATGGATGAAAGGAGATGTTCAGCTTTTTGGTAGCAAAGTTCGTTTCACTTTGTTGGATTTATGAAGCAGGTCCTGCTTTTCTTTACTCAAAATAGTTACATGTCCCATTTTGCGGCCAGGTCTTGTTTCTTTTTTCCCATACAGGTGC
>DAIOWB010000174.1:0-6085 GCA_036758725.1 Lacibacter sp. | reverse complement strand
TACTTCCCACATCGCTCCACATTTCTTTTAACTGATCAAGTTCCATACTGTACTGCTTTAGTGAGTGAGCGTAATTTATCTTTAATACGATTCATCTTTACACGAAGTGTGCCGTTGCTGATACCAAGAATATCTTCCATTTCCTCATAACTTTTATCTTCCAGGTATAACATTACAATAGCTTTTTCCACTTCGGTTAAACGGCTAATGGCTGCATACATTTCTGTTAACTTCTCTTCTTTTATTTTCTCTTCGTTTGTATCAGCATTTTCATGAGGAATAAATTCAGGAAAACTGAGCGCTACTTTTTTTGTTTGCTTTCGTAAATTGCTGATGGCTGTGTTTAAAGCAATCCTGTACATCCATGTGCTGAATTTTGCTTCTCCCCTGAAAGAACTGAATGCTTTCCATAATTGAATAACAATTTCCTGGTACAGATCTTCTTTATCTGTATCATTACGGCCATACAAATGACATACCTTCCGGACAATGCCCTGGTTTTGATTAATCAGTTGAAGAAATTCCTGTTCAGCGTTATTGGTCATTCAACCGGTTGGTTTGGTTGTTCTTATTTGTAGTAAAATTGTACAATAAGTTACAGAAAATAAAAATAAAAGAAAGTACATGAAGAAACTCTATTACTTAAGTTCCTGCAGTACCTGCCAGGCAATTATAAAAGAAACTAAAATCAGTGAGAAAGGATTTATTATGCAGGACATTAAGTTTGAAAAAATTTCGCCATTACAGATTGATGAAATGAAAAAGCTGGCAGGTAGTTATGAGGCTTTGTTTAGCCGCCGTGCTCTCAAATACAAAGAACTGCATTTAAAAGATAAACAACTTACAGAAAAAGATTACCGTTCTTATATTTTGCAGGAATACACTTTTTTAAAACGCCCTGTTGTAATTATTAACAATGAGATTTTTATTGGCAGTGAAAAGAAAAATACAGAAGCGTTGAAGAATGCTGTTAAAGCGTAAACTATTATTGAAACAAACAGTTTGCCTTTTAATATTGATTAATTAATGATGCTTGTATCAGATTTCACAAGTAACAAACTCCGTTTCTATATATTTCATTCCCTGTTTTTCTGGTGTTTGTACATTCTTCTATTCTCAACGAAACTATCCTGCAGTCATTTGCATTTGTTTATGATCAACTAAATTCTATCGCTTTTATTAAATACGGTACCGCTAACTGTTTACAGATGAAAAACAGGCGGAAGTGGATTGATTTGTATTAGCGGCTTTTGTTAAAGAAATGTTCGTTAAAAAGAGGCAAAGTTTTATGAATGGTTGAATCAGGAAAAAAGAAACTGTACTTTTGAAAATAATAAAACAATTTAACACCTGTATTGTTTGTGATTATGCTTGCCGAGGATTTTTATTGAATTTTATAATTTCTTTTATATGAACACATTTCCCGGCTATCTGCTCAGCAGCAACTTCCCATCACGCCAAACAGTGATTGTCTTTACAGAAGAACTGATCAACTTTCTTTTCCCTGTTATTGATGATCCTAAATCTTATATACAAACAGAAGAAAAGTTACAGACTTCATTAAACAAAAAATTGATAGAAATTCTAACTCCTCTATCACAGGAGTATGAAATAGATGTGATGGAGATTTCTGAACATTATTTTGATGAACTGATAAACATCAAACAACAACTTATCCGTGATGCAGAACTCATTCTTGAATACGATCCGGCTGCTTATTCTATTGAAGAGGTGATACTCTCTTATCCTGGTTTTATGGCTATTATTGTTTACCGTTTAACGCATGCATTCTATATCAGGAAAATTCCCATTTTACCCCGTATGATGAGCGAATGGGCCCATAGCCGTACTGGTATTGATATCAACCCCGGCGCAAAAATTGATTGTCCTTTTTTTATTGATCATGGAACCGGTGTGGTGATTGGAGAAACTTCTGTTATTGGGAAAAATGTAAAGATTTATCAGGGGGTTACTTTAGGTGCCCTGGCAGTAAGAAAAGAAGACGCACAAACTAAACGGCATCCTACCATTGAAGACAATGTGGTGATTTATGCCAACAGTACTATTCTGGGTGGCAATACAGTAATTGGGCATGATTGTATTATAGGTGGCAATACATGGGTAACTGAATCTGTTATTCCGCACAGTGTGGTATATACAAAAAATCAAATGATTGTTGCAGACAAAAGAGATTTTACTGAGCCGCTGAACTTTATCATTTAACAAACCTCTTAATTAAAATAATAAAAATGAAAGCAAATAATATTTTAGAAACAATTGGTAACACACCGCATGTTCGCATTAATCATTTGTTTTCTGCAGATGTTGAAGTGTGGAGTAAATTAGAAAAAGCTAATCCCGGTGGCAGTATTAAAGACCGTATTGCATTAAGCATGATAGAAGATGCAGAAGCAAAAGGTATTTTAAAACCCGGTAGTATTATCATTGAACCAACCAGTGGAAACACAGGTATTGGCCTGGCCATGGTTGCTGCTGTAAAAGGTTATAAAATTATTTTAGTAATGCCGGAAAGTATGAGTATTGAACGGCGCAAGCTGATGAGTGTATATGGTGCAACATTTGAATTAACTCCCCGTGAAAAAGGAATGAAGGGTGCTATTGAAAAAGCAAAAGAGTTGGTGGAAGCAACGCCGCATAGCTGGATGCCGCAGCAGTTCGATAATCCCGCCAATATTGAAATACATGCAAAAACAACTGCACAGGAAATTATTGCTGATTTTCCTGAGGGGTTGGATTATCTTATTACAGGTGTTGGTACCGGCGGACATATTACCGGTGTTGGCCGTGAATTGAAAAAGAAATTTCCCAACCTAAAAGTATTTGCAGTAGAACCTGAGCTATCTCCTGTAATTAGTGGTGGTGCACCTTCACCACATCCCATACAGGGAATTGGCGCAGGCTTTATTCCATCTAACTTAGATAAAGAAGTATTAGATGGTGTAATACAGGTGGGTAAAGATGAATCGTTTGATTTTGCCAGAAGAGCAGCTAGTGAAGAAGGAATTTTTCAGGGAATTTCAAGTGGTGCAACCATGGCTGCAACTGCAAAGAAAATACCTGAAATGCCAAAAGGTAGTCGTGTGTTGATCTTTAATTACGATACTGGTGAACGTTACTTCAGTGTTGATGGATTATTTTAAATAATTGAAAGTTTGTTTAATAAAAAAAGACATTGCTGGCCAATGTTTTTTTTATTTATAATGGCTTCATCCTTCATCTTCTTATCCAATAGTGAAGGAGCGGCGTTGCATTAATTTTCCAAACTTTTTATTCTTACACATCAGCAACATATTTTCAATCTGCAATACTCTAACATTAAAAAAATATTGTGCTCTATAAATAAGTTGGCCTTGTGCTATGGCGTCCTCCTCCCCGTCCGAACGGTTCGGCCGGGCGGGCTTTGGGGGTAACCGTTTAAGGTTACGGGCGAAGCTCAGAGGGGGCTAATTATCCGCAACTTCGCATAATTCAGCATAATCTTTTTCTCTCCATTTAATTCAAACTTAACAGTAGCTATCGGATTATGTGCACTGCCTTCCATTTTCATTACTTCACCAAAACCAAATTTCTGGTGTTCTACTTTTTGTCCTTCCTGTAAATTACTGGTATCACTTGCAACAAAATCGGGCGCCGGTTTATGTTCAATGGTTTGTGGCCTGTTAGTGGGTGTTAAATATGAAGGGGTTGATGGTTTTTTGCCAGGCGGTGCACCATAGCGTTTCTCTGCTTTTGCAGCCTCATTCACATTTGTTGATTGTGTACCCCAGCCTTTCATACGTTCAAATGCCGAACCTCCATAAGCACTTTGATTCTTCATTCCGCCTCCTGCAAAACTTTTATCAATATGTTCTTCCGGTAATTCATCTAAAAAACGGCTGGGTTCATTTTGTACAATTTGTCCAAACTTGTAACGGGTGTTGGCATAGGTAATCCATAATCTTGTTTTTGCCCTTGTTATTACAACATAAAATAATCTGCGTTCTTCTTCCAGTTCTTCCCTTGTATTAATGCTCATAGCATTAGGGAATAACATTTCTTCTAAGCCGGCAGCAAATACACAACCAAATTCTAATCCTTTTGCTGCATGAATGGTCATCAGTTTTACACTGTCTGTATTTGGATCTTTATTATCAGCATCAGTTAATAAAGTAATCTGTTGCAGGTATTCTGAAAGTGTGGAGGTGCTTTTGGCTTCTGTTGATAAAGGAATTCCGTTTTCATCCAGGTCAACAATTACTTCCCCATCTTCATTAATAACTGAACGGTTTTGTGTATCATCAACCCATTCTTTTATAGAGTTGAGTAACTCCTGAATGTTTTCATACCGTTGCAATCCTTCGGTACTCTTATCGTTAAATAATTCTTTTACAATATTTGTTTGTTTGCCCACATGCACTGCCACATCATAGGCGTTGTTTTTATGCAGCATGCTGGAGAAACTTTTAATCATGGTAACAAAGCCTTCAATGGCTTCCAGTGTGCCTGCACGAAAACCAACTTCTTTTGCCTTGCACAACACATCCCACATGCTGATGTTGTTTTCATTGGCAAACAGTACCGCTTTATCAATGGTTGTTTTGCCAATTCCTCTTGCAGGAAAATTAATGATTCGTTTTAACGCTTCTTCATCTTTGGGGTTAACAATCATTCTTAAGTAAGCAATAAAATCTTTAATCTCCTTGCGTTGATAGAAGCTGATGCCACCATAAATAATATAAGGAATATTCATGCGGCGAAGGCTTTCTTCAAATGCCCGGCTTTGTGCATTGGTACGATAGAGAATGGCGAAATCTTTATTGCGGTAATGATTGCGTAGTTTTTGTTCCTGTATGGTATCAGCAACAAATTTTCCTTCTTCATTATCTGTTGCCGTTCTGATCAATCGGATTTTTTCACCTTCTGCATTTTCAGTGAACAACACTTTTTCAATCTGGTTTTTATTATTGCTGATGATTTCATTGGCAACTTTCAGAATGTTTTGTGTGCTGCGGTAATTCTGTTCAAGCTTCACCACTTTTACATCATCATAATCTTTCTGAAACATTAAAATGTTTTCGATGGTAGCTCCACGAAAACTGTAAATACTTTGTGCATCATCACCTACCACACATACGTTCTCATGCATGGCACCCAGTAGTTTGATAATTTCATATTGTGCAGGATTGGTATCCTGGTACTCATCAATTAAAATGTATTTGAATTTGCGTTGATACTTACTTAAGCTATCAGGAAAATTTTTAAGCAGTTCATAAAATTTAATGAGCAAATCATCAAAGTCCATCGCCCCGTTTTTAAAACAACGTTTGGCATAGGCATCAAAGATTTGTGCAATTGCCGGACGATTGCTTCGCATATCTTCCTGCTGTATCTGATAATCCATGGCATATTCTGCCGGACCAACCAATGCGTTTTTTGCTGATGAGATGCGATTATAAACCGTTGAAGGTTTGTAATGCTTATCATCGAGGTTCATTTCATTGATCACCGTTTTGATTACACTCTTGGCATCGTCGGTATCATAAATGGTAAAGTTGTTGGGATAACCCAGACGTTGGGCTTCACTTCTTAAGATGCGTGCAAACACACTATGAAAAGTACCGATGTATAAATTTCTTGCTTCGTGATTGCCAAGGATGTGTTCAACCCGTTCCTTCATTTCCTTAGCCGCCTTGTTGGTAAATGTTAATGCAAGGATATTAAACGCATCAACACCATTGGCCATTAAATGTGTAATACGTGTAGTAAGCACTTTTGTTTTTCCACTGCCGGCACCTGCTACAATCATCAGCGGTCCGTTCACATGGAGCACAGCTTCTTTCTGCTTCTCATTCAATCCTTGTAGGTAATCAATCATATAAAGAAATAAGCCTGCAATTTACTGCAAGCATTTGGGAGATGAGTTACTGTGGAGAAAGAAACCCTTTCACATAACCATAATATCCTTCTAATGAAGACAATTGTAAGGTCTTCAAAAAATAAACATCAAAAAAAGGAAATGTTACGCTCCTCGCTGTGCACCGCCCACATGCTTTCCTGCATTGCTGGATGTTTTGGTGTTGGTTTT
>DAIOWB010000173.1:0-6089 GCA_036758725.1 Lacibacter sp. | reverse complement strand
AGACTTGAGTTAAAAGATCTCCGTGCTATTCCTTATGTAGGCGCCTGGAGCCAACTCAAACAAAATGTAACCGGCTATTATGGTGTGGGCACTGCTTTAAAAACATTGGATGAACAGGGCAAGTTTGCTGAAATAAAAAAACTATACAATCACTCCCTGTTTGTAAAAACACTCATGGATAATTGTGAAATGGCCATGAAGAAATGTTTCTTTCCGCTTACAGAATATTTATCACAACATCCTGTATATGGAGAAATTTGGCAATTAATATACAACGAATATGAACTCACAAAAAAATATGTTTTAAAGTTGAGTGGCAAATCTGAATTAATGGAAGATTACCCGGTTGAGCAATTATCAATTCAAATGCGTGAGCGTATTGTAATGCCATTAATTACCATTCAGCAATATGCCATTGCTAAATGCAGGCAGTTGAATGAACCAGGGATTACTTCAGCATATAAAGAAGCATATGAAAAGCTGATAATGCGTAGCTCGTTTGGAATTATTAATGCGGCGAGGAATTCTGCGTAATCATTTAATTTAGCAACATAATTTAAAAGAATGAGTACAGTTAAAGTTGGATTGGTGCAAATGAGTTGCACGGCAAATAAAGAAGAGAACCTGCAAAAAGCAATAGTAAAAACAAAAGAAGCAGCAGCGCATGGTGCACAGATAGTTTGTTTACAGGAACTTTTTACGTCTCTGTATTTTTGTGATGAAGAAAACTATGACAACTTTTTATTAGCAGAAAGTATACCTGGTCCTTCAACTGATATATTAAGTGAATTAGCTAAAGAATTGGGCGTAGTGATCATAGCATCCTTGTTTGAAAAACGAACCCAGGGTTTATATCATAACACAACGGCAGTGTTGGATGCTGATGGAGCTTATCTTGGTAAATACCGGAAGATGCATATACCAGATGATCCTGCTTATTATGAAAAATTTTATTTCACTCCCGGTGATTTAGGTTATAAAATTTTTAAAACAAAATTTGCAAATATTGGAGTACTCATTTGCTGGGATCAGTGGTATCCTGAAGCAGCACGTATTACTGCATTAATGGGAGCTGAAATTTTATTTTATCCTACTGCCATTGGTTGGGCAACATCGCAGGACGAAACAACCAATACAGAACAATACAATGCATGGCAAACTATTCAACGCAGTCATGCTATTGCTAATGGTGTGCATGTGGTTAGTGTAAACCGTGTAGGCCTAGAGCAAAATGGCGCTATGAAATTCTGGGGCGGTTCCTTTGTAAGTAATCCCTTTGGAACTGTTTTGTACAAAGCTCCACATAATGCAGAAGAAGTGCATGTAGAAGAAATTGATATAAGTAAAACTGATAAATACAGAACACATTGGCCGTTTTTAAGAGATCGGAGAATTGATTCTTATCAGCCTATTACGAAACGGTTTATTGATGAAGAGTAAGTCTGAACCATGATTTATAGGATTCATTGGATGCAGGGGATTGAAAACACAAGCACTTTTATTCTACAATAATTTCTATACAATATTTTATTAGCAGCCTGCGCCATATGAATATTTCACATTTACAGAAAAGAGAAAGTTGAATTGTGTTTATTTGAAACGACTGATAAAAAAACTGATTCATGATTGATACAACCAAAACTCCAAAATCACTAGGTTATATATTTCCAGCTGAATTTTCAGCACATGAAGCAACCTGGTTAAGCTGGCCACATAAGGAAGCAAGTTGGCCCGGTAAAATTCATACTGTATTTCCATACTATGCACAATTTGTAAAAGAGTTAACCAAGGGAGAACTGGTTCGTATTAATATAGCTGATGAGGCGATGAAACAATTTGCCATTAGTCATTTACAAATTGCCGGTGTTGATTTAGCCAATGTTGAATTCTTCTTTCACCCTACCAATGATGCATGGTGCAGAGATCATGGACCAGCATTTCTCATTAACCCAAATGCAGAACAAAAAAAAGTAATTGTTGATTGGGGATACAATGCCTGGGGTGGTAAATATCCTCCCTTTGATCTGGATGATGTAATACCAACTTTAATTGGTAAGCATTATAATCTCCCGGTTTATCATCCGGGAATTGTAATGGAAGGCGGCTCGGTTGAATTTAATGGCAATGGAACATTGATGACTTCAACAGCCTGTTTATTAAATAAAAACAGAAATCCGCATTTGAACCAAAAGCAAATTGAAGAATACCTGATTAACTATTATGGTGTTGAACAAATTCTTTGGATTGATGAAGGAATTATAGGTGACGATACAGACGGACATATTGATGATACAGTTCGTTTTGTAAATGAAGACACTGTTCTTACAGTAATTGAAGAAAATAAAAATGATGAAAATTACAAACTATTACAACATAATTTAAAACAGTTACAACAAATGCGTTTGCACAATGGCAAACAATTAAATATTGTTGAACTCCCAATGCCTGATGAATTAGTGTATGAAGATCAACGCCTGCCCTGCTCCTATGCTAATTTTTACATTGCCAATAAATCAGTGATAGTTCCAACTTTCCAAAGTACAAAAGACGAGAAAGCTTTACTAATTATTCAGCAGTGCTTTCCAACAAGAGAAGTAATTGGAATTGATTCAACAGAAATCATCTGGGGTTTAGGAAGTTTTCATTGCTTAAGTCAGCAGGAACCAGCGATATAAAAAAACCTTCTGTATAAACAGAAGGTTTAAATGATTGCCTGTCTGAACGGTGTTAGCCGGGCAGGCTTGTTAAATAATAAATCCGATAAGGTTTATTTATATTTTAAAATTTATATACAGCCGCCAGTACAAAACTTACAGCAGATTTTTGATTGATTAATCCGCTAATATCACCATAAATTGGCTGACCTGCACTTTCTAAACGGAGTTCAGGAATAAAAGTAAATCCATCTACTTTAAAATTAGCCGACAGTGTATTTGCAAAAATGGATGTATTAAAACCTTTCACACCATCTTTATCATTAAACAATTCACTGCGTAGTGTTAACCCAAACCAATCTTTGGGATCAACATTTAAATAGGCAGCAGTACCCCACCAGTTTTTTCCTGTAACATTGTCTTTTGTATCTGTATCCCAGGCTTGAGAACGGTTTAAAGATGCATTGAACCCAATATTAAATTTACTGGTTACAGATACGGTAGCTACAACGTCAAATTGATTTACAATTGAAGTATCCGGAGCTTTTCCACCAACATAGTTGAAATAAAGTTTTACTTTCTCAGAAGGTGCAACACTGTATTGAGCAAGTACAAATTTTTTATTGATTTGCCCTGCAGGAGGAATACGATAATCAGTAGCATTACTCAAACCAATCATGAAACTGCTTTTACCCTTTGCATATTCAGCTTTTAAACCCGTGTGTGTAAACGGACCATTTGTAAACAGGTAACTCATGCTGTAATTTCTGTTTAATTGAGGATCCACTAATTCATATCCCACATGTGTGGCCCAAGTACCGGCAGTAAACTTTAATCCTTCAACAGGTGTATAACTTACATATAATTGTTTAACAGCAGAAAGAATACCTGCATCGTTGTAAGAAAATTCAGAAGCTCTTGGTCCAAATCCCAAATCAGCAACCATTCCAACCTTTGAACCTGTATGTTCAAATTTTACAGAAGCCATACCCAATGCAAATGCATTTTGTGAATTGGTAAAGCTTGTTTTATTATTTCCAGGTTGCTTTTTAAAATCGTACTTAAAATAAGTATCTGCGGAACCGCTGATGGTTAATACCGGTTTTTTCTCAGGTGGGTCTTCACTTTTTACTTCGGTAGTTACCGGTGCTGTTGAATTATTTACAGCAACATTTTCCTGAGCAAAAGAAACCATTGTAGCAGACAGGAGAAGTCCTGTTGCAAAGAATTTTCGTAACATTGTAATAGATTTTAAGTGTTAATAAGGGTACAGCAGATGAGTTGCGTCAACAACCCATCATATTGCTGTACCTTTTTTTAATTTGTTTATTATTTAGAGAATGTATCTGTAACTTCTTCTTCTTTCATAAATCCATTTCTTGAAACTAAAAGCGTTCCCTGCATATATTTTTCATCGTGCTGAGATGCATCCAAACCAAGTTCTTCTTCTTCTTCAGTTACACGCATTGGAAGAATAAAGTTGATGAATTTGAATATAAGGAATGAAGCAGTAAAGCTGTAAGCAACTACAATAGCTAAAGCTTTTACCTGAGTAAAGAAGAAATCAAAATTACCATAGAACAATCCATCATTACCAGCAGCATTAATTGCTTTGGTTGCAAACAAACCGGTCATAACCATTCCTACCATACCTCCAATACCATGACATGGAAAAACATCCAAGGTATCATCCAACCTTGACTTTTGCTTGTAATAAACAGCAATATTAGAAATGATGGCAGCAACGGCGCCGATAAAAATACTTTGAGGGACAGCTACAAAACCGGCAGCAGGTGTAATTGCAACAAGGCCAACTACGGCACCAATACAGAAACCAAGTACAGAAGGTTTTTTACCCCGTAATACATCAAAAAACATCCAGCTTAAACCAGCTGCAGCAGCAGCCGTATTTGTAGTGGCAAACGCAGAAACTGCTAATGCATTTGCACCTAATGCCGAACCGGCATTAAAACCAAACCATCCAAACCATAACAACCCTGTACCTATTAATACATAAGGAACGTTAGCAGGGGGAATTTCCCTGTTTTCAATATGCACCTTACGACGTTTTAAAACCAAAGCACCTGCTAATGCAGCACAACCGGCTGAAATATGTACAACCGTACCACCTGCAAAATCCAAAGCTCCCATCTTAAATAAAAATCCTTCGGGATGCCAGCTCCAATGTGCTAATGGTGCGTATACTAATAAACTAAACAATACCGTAAATAAGATATAAGAAGTAAAACGTATTCTTTCAGCAACTGCACCCACTACAAGACCCGGCGTAATAACTGCAAACATCATTTGAAACAATGCAAACAAAGCCAATGGAATTGTTGGAGCTAAACTCCATGGTGCACCTGATGTTACATTTTTGAAAAATAAGAATGTTGAAGGATTGCCAATTACCCCACCAACTGTATCACCAAAAGCAAGACTAAAACCTACAACCACCCAAAGCACACCAACAATACCAGCAGCCACTACACTTTTAATCATTGTAGAGATTACGTTTTTTCGATGTACCATTCCACCATAGAAAAATGCTAAAGCAGGTGTCATTAAAAACACCATGGCAGTTGCTACTATTATCCAGGTAATATCGGCAGCACTGTATGCCCCTGCTTTATCCTCAAAATTGGGGAGAACAGGTATAAACAATGCCGCAATGGCAATGGCCGCAAAAATTAGAAAGGGCGCAATTTGTCTTGGAGTTACTTTTTTAATCATTTTCGTTCAATTTTAAGTTTTTACATTAGTAATTTTTATAATAAATTACTATTTGTCTAAAATATTAACTTTTATGAAACAATCTTCAAATATAATTCACATGTTATATTTTATAATATGTTTAGAAATAAGCAAAAAAATGGATCTAATTATTTGATAATAAAATAATTAGATCCACTTTTTCTTTTTGGCCGTAATTATCGAGCTATTTTATTTTGTCAATTAAAACATAGATAATGACGCCGATTTATCCTTTGATTCTAATAAAGATTGTCCCGATAGATATTCATCTACCTTTCTTGCACACTCCCTGCCCTCACTGATAGCCCAAACCACCAGGCTTTGACCACGGCGCATATCACCTGCAGTGAACACTTTATTTATACTGGTATGATATTCCTTTTCTGAAGCCTTTACATTTTTACGATCGTCTAACTCCACCCCTAACTGCTCAAGCAACCCTTCATATTGTGGATTTAAAAAACCCATTGCCAGTAAAGCAAGTTCACATGGTATAATTTTTTCACTTCCTTCTTTTTCCACAAAAGATGAAAGACGCCCATCATCTCCACTTTTCCATTCCAGTTCAATAATTTTTAATGCTTTGAGGTTTCCATTTTCATCGCCAATAAATTCTTTTGTTGCAATTGCCCATTTACGATCGGCCCCTTCTTCATGCGATGAAGTTGTTTTTAACGTCAT
>DAIOWB010000172.1:0-6199 GCA_036758725.1 Lacibacter sp. | reverse complement strand
ATCACTTTATGCTTTATCTAATTTTGATAATGAATTATGGAGCAGGTTAAAAACGCTTTTAAAATATTAATTTATTTCACCTCTTCAATATGCAACCTGTGCATTATGCGATGTACAGCAGGTGCAAGAATTAATCCGATATTCGTAATAAAAACCACGCCGCTGAATAATGCATAGAAAGAAGAAAACCATTTGCCTGCATTGGAAGTAATGGTTATTACAGGCCCCATTCCGCTCAGGATCATCGATGCATTGTGTAAGGAATCAAGCCACTCTGTTCCGGCTGTATAATGATAGCCAAGGATACCAATGGCAAGGCAAAAAAGTAATATAACAAAAGCCAGTAAAATACTTGTTGCAATACGTTTGTAAAAAGTTTTTTTTGATGCCAGTGGTTGCTTTCTGTGTTCGTACATGGTTATGTCAGGAGCTGTAAACATGGTAGATATAAATTTTAATATTTAATTGCAGTTAACAGGTAATTGTTTATCAACAGCCTGTTTTAATTCATTATACAATTCTCTTTTTTGTAAATCCTGTTCTTTTTTTGATAGAAGGATACAGGCATAACCACGGCAATAATCAATCCATACAAACGGGCTGTTTGGCGAAACACAATTTACCAGTTTCCCATCTTTAGTTTCAAGCCAAGTACCTAGTCCATAGGAAAATCCATTCATAAATACAGGGGTAAATTTATTTAAGGCAGTTCCTGTTTGTATTTTCATCAGTTCAGCAACAGATGCTTCGCTTAATATTTGTTTACCATTAAACTTCCCTTTATTGAGCAGCATACTTAAAAAGTTTATGTAATCAGCGGCAGTTGATTTAGCTCCATCAAACGGGCTCATAGCCGATGTAAAATTGCTGAATGTTGTAAAACGCATATTAAGCGGACGAAATAATTTCTCCTGTATTAACCTGTCGAATTTTTTCTTGGTAATAACTTCCAATACCCGGCCAGCAATATTGGGCCCCATTTGATTGTAGTGAAACCACATACCCGGGTTGGTAGCAATATCCCGTTTCTCTGCATAATAATTGGCTTCTTCTTCCAATGTAGAAAAACTCTTTTTCTGAAAAAGTTTTGCAGCACCTGGTTTATCGGTTTCAATACCGGTGGTATGGCTGAGGCAATGCTTGATTGTGATATACCTTTTCATCCATTTTGGATAAATAGGCAAGAACTTTCCAACGTTATCATCCAATGATAATTTTCCTTCTTCTACTAAAATCATCACCAGGGCGGCTGTTAACCACTGGCTGCTTTCGCCAATAGGAGCCTGCATGTTGGGTTTAAAATCTCCCAGTATTTTTTGATAAATGATTTTGCCATCTTTATATATCATTAAAGCCTGGTCATCACCAAGTGCTTTTTGGTTGTTGAGCATCACCTGTTCAACTTCATTGAAGTTTTGAGAGTAGGAGAGAAGTGAAGTAATAAGAAAAGAGAATATCAGCAATACAAATTTCATTACTAAGATTATTTTAATAAAGATATTTGAAAAGAAGATGCACTTGTAAAAAAGGAAATGAAGATTAACAAATTCAAATAGTAATTCAATTGGCTGATTCTATTTTTTCTGAGCAACAATCACAAACGTATCAAAGGCGTAAGAAGCACGGTCAATCACCTGTTTAACTTCAAAACCGGTTAATTCAAGAATTAAGACTATTTCATCTTTGGTAAATGCACGTATTTCTGAATGGTCTTCTCCAAGCTTTGCCAGTTCTCCATTTTCATCATGACGATAATAAACAGAATGCCAGTTAAAAGACCAACTATGGTTATAATTGATACTCCACAAACTGGTACGCTGATAGTTTATTCCATTCACTTCAGCATAATGAGTAACCGTTTTCTTTTTTTTGATTAAAGGGATAAACCTGCTGGCATCAATAAAATCAAAACTTAGAATTCCACCTTCTTCAAGATTTGAATGAATTGCGTTGAATGTATCAAGAACATTTTTGTTTGTAAGTAAATAACTGATCGTTCGTCCTGTAAGTATTATTGATTCTGTTTTTTCAGTTAAATGAAAATTCCGCATATCGGCTTGTAAAAAAGTGCAATTTGGAAACTTATTCCTGGCTATTTCCAGCATAGCTTCACTTTGATCAATACCGGTATACTTAATTTGATGTGAAATAAAATGACTCGATAAATTTCCAGTACCACAACCTAACTCAGTGACAGATTTGCAAGAGTAGTTGTTTAGTATCTGATAGTAGAAATTAAATTCTTCATCATAGTTAATGAATGATTGATAAATGGCATCATAAACATCGGCCAGGCTGGTATAAAGATTGTTCATTTTATTTCTTTGGCATTTTGCTTTCATCCATGTATATAATTTCCCATTGGTGCCCGTCTAAGTCGGCAAAACTATGTCCGTACATCCAGCCATGATCCTGTGGTTCTGCATAAATGGAGCCACCGGCATCAACTGCTTTTCTTATCAGTTCTTTTACATGATGTTTGCTTTCTGCATCAATAGCAATTAACACCTCCGTTGTTTTTGTAGCATCGGCAATTTCTTTTTTTGTAAAATCTTTAAACCGGTCGTGTACAAGTAACATGGCAAAAATATGATCGCCAATAATTAAACAGGTTGATTGCTCATTTGTAAAATGCGGATTAAATGTAAATCCAAGCTTTGTGAAGAATAAGATAGATTTGTTTAAATCTTTCACAGGCAGGTTAACAAATATTTTAGTTGCCATCGTTAGAAATTTAATGTGATAAAGTTAGGAATACGTAAAAGATATCAAGGAAAACATCTTAAACCGCTTCAGTTGCTTTTACTGTAAACGGAATATGAATTTTGTGCATTTGCATTTATTTTACAGGATGATTGGTATCTGTCATTTTAATGATTGCTTTAATTATTCTTGTGATTTCTTTTTTATGTAGTTCGGCTTCTGCTTTATTCTTAAACGTAATTAATCTCCTGTCTTTATAATCTCCGGTTAATAATTTTGAATTTATTTTTACTACATAGGGATGATGAACAACCAATAACAATCGATCTTTTTTATAGGGGCCAAACGTAAGAATATCTTCCTTGTAAAAATAACTGGGCGCATTCCATTTGATTCTTTCATTCAGTTCGGAAGATGATGCTTTAATGATTCGTCGAACTGCTTCTATTTCGGCTCGTACTGTCGGATTAAGTTTGTTAAGATAGCTTTTAACTTTATCCGCATCATTCAATTTAGTACTACCTTGTTTTTTTGTTTTTGCTTTTGCTTTTTCACTATTCTTCTTTACTCTGAATTTTACCATTTTAGTAATTAAATCAAAAGGCAAAGGTTGATCAAGTGGAAACTGAACAGCACCTTTCGACCATTTATAACCGGATATCTCTTTTTGAAAGGCTTCTATTCCAGATCCGGTAGGATAGAAACCTATATGATTTTTATATGCAGCAAAATAAACCAGTACACCCAGATAATGATAAGCGGGCATTTGATAACTAATGGTTTCTGTTGCTTCTGGTGCAGCAGCTTTTATCACTTTACGTAATTTTTCAAGCTTTGTCTGTACTGCAACCGGAAAAACTTTTATATAATCATCAACTGTAGTAACAGGTTTGGTCTTATCAGATTTTATCATTGCTGTCAGGTTTTAATTCAATACTAAAATTAATAAAAATTGAAAAGTGGGGAAAGTAAAACAATAACAAACAATCTTCTTTAAACTGCATTTAAAACCTGTTATTAAAACATGAATGGCTGGGGCAGATTCGTTTTTCCTTCTTCATATAAATCTGCATTTTAATAATATTGTTAAATGAGTATTACAATCTTTGTTGAACTGATGCTTTTTAAATACTGTTAAATATGTTGATTGTAATCTGTTTTCAACCAATTTATAAACTATTATTTCCTCAATGCTAATTTACCACCCAGGTAACCCATAGGAATATAAGCTCCGGCTAAATCTAAAATGGTAAACCAGGTAGGAGAAGGCAACATAAAAACATTCATAACTCCCCCAACTAAAAAACAAAAGCCAATAACTATTGCAAAGGTCATTTTACGGTTAGAAGCTATTTTTGCAGCAATAAATGCACCGGTTAAAGTTCCAAGAGCATGGGCTAAAAACGGGAATAAAAAATTAATGGGTTTAAATAAGTGCATCGATTCTTTTAATCCTTCCATTGTTGTTATATCAGCTCCTTCAGGTGGGGGTATAATGTACCCACTTACCATAATGATTCCCATGTTTACTATCCCTCCAAAAATGCAGCCGGCTACAATAGCTAAAATGTTTTTAAGAATCGGGTTCATGTTAGTTTGGTTTTATTGTGTGGTTTAAATTTAGTGTTTATATTATTCTTTCGCAAGTTGTTCTTGTCAGCATTTTATACGATCTGATATTTAAATTAATACTTTAATTTACCGTCGAAGGAGAGTTGTTATTAAATGATAAATTGCATTTGAAAAGAAATCTCTTATTTCTTTTGGAGCAGCTTTAGTTTAATAACTTCTTTAAAGATTCTTTAGCCCTTGGGTTTTCTGGTCGGATTTTCAATGCTTGCCTGTAACAGTTTATTGCTTCTTCTTTTTTGTTTTTACTAAGGTAAATATCACCAAGGTCATTCCATGCAACCACAATGTTGGGAAAAGCTTTTGTATAATAGGTGTAAAGTAAAAAAGCCTTGTCAATCTTTTTTTCTTGTAAAAGTGTTTGTCCCACTTCCAATAAAACCATGTCATCATCAACTTTAATATGTTGCTTTTCAAATTCACTGGCTAAGTCTGTTGTGCCAGGATTTTCAAGAATTTCATAAATCTGTTTTGAAAGATTGTTTTCAAATTTCGGCTGCATGGATATGGCATCTTCTTCAATTTTACCTTTAAAGTAGAGTTGAGTGATGTTTGGTAAAACCATGTTTGTATTCATTGAACTTTCATTGGTTACCATATAAAAAATAATTCCTTCCTGTGGTAACCGGATAATTCTTGCAAAATAAATTCCATTACTACCACCATTGCTGATCACTTTTGTATTTCGCCTGCTTTGCGAAATATTACAACCATATCCAAAAGCAGATTGACCATTGTAACCTTCTTCCTGAATGAGGGGCGAAAACATTTTCTCAATAGTTGTTTCACTAAGGATTGTATGGTTGGTAAAACTATTTAACCAGATATACATTTCTTTTAAAGAAGCTTCCAGCCCTCCGTTAGCTTTTAAATTCCAATAGGGCCCGCCACCTGCTTGTTCAAAATGTTGCTGGTGAGTTCCCCATTTATTTCCGTTCTGATAACCAATGGCGATGCTATCGTCTTGAATAGTAGGAAAATGGTAACCAATATTTTTAATACCCAACGGTTCAAATAGATTTTTCTTTAAATAAGTTTCATAGTCAAGTCCCGATACTTGTTCAATAATAATTCCAAGTATACTGTATCCAACATTGGTGTATACAGCTTTTTCGCCCGGCTTAAAAGCTAATGGTTCATCAAATGCTCTTTTCAGAAATTCCACTGTGTTTATCTTCTCATAATCTCCACCGTCTTGTTTCAAAAATTCGTGAAAACCTGATGAATGAGTAAGCAGTTGGTGAATTGTTATACTTTCTTTGTCTTTTGGGATGTTTGGGAAATATTTTTTTAACTGGTCATCTGCAGTTAATTGATTTTGTTCTGCCAGTTTCATAATGGCAGTAGCTGTAAATGCTTTTGTAATGCTGCCTATAGATGCCAATGTTGTAGTTGTAAAAGGTATTTGTTTTTCCTTATTTGCCCAGCCATAACCTTTACTGAAAATTTCAGTTCCTTCTTTTACAATTAATAAAGCACCGGAAAAATTATTTTCTTTGGTAAGTTTTATGAGGTAGGCATCAATCATTTTACAGGTGTCATTATCGGCAATGATTGTATTAGCTGATAAATCAGGTGCTTGATTGCCAGAACACGCCGTTACTAGTATGATAACAATGAAAAGAATAAGTAAAGTTTTCATTATTCTAAATTTTCGTTGGTATTAATAATAGAAAAGATATCAAAAAAGGTAAAACAATTTACGTGAGTTTACAAATGTTATTATATGCTGTTTAGAATTTGAAAAAAAATCTGTTCTTTAAGGAATTGTTCTGCCCCGGTAATTTGTCATTTCTGCTTTCAAAGAATCGGAAAGAATGATTGTCTTTTTTATTATAAACGGATACGAGGTAAACATAATAAGCGA
>DAIOWB010000171.1:0-6210 GCA_036758725.1 Lacibacter sp. | reverse complement strand
CCAAGGCATCACTGCCGCTGTTGGGCTCCGTTAGTCCGTAAGCGCCTTTCCATTCACCCGATGCTAATTTTGGAATGTACTTTGCTTTTTGCTCTGGTGTACCAAAGTATAAAATGGGTAATGTACCAATACCTGTATGAGCTGCAACTGCAACAGAAAAAGAATATCCGCCACCCAAAGCTTCATTTACTAAAGTAGAAGTAATAAAATCTTTTCCTAATCCGCCATATTCTTCAGGAGCAGAAGTACCAAGCAACCCTTGTTCACCTGCTTTGTCAAGCAATGCAGGCATTAAACCCGGTTCCATTTTATCAATACGGGCAATATGGGGTAACACTTCTGTATCAAGAAATGAAGTACACATTTCTTTTACCATTTTTTGTTCTTCATTAAAATCTTCAGGAGTAAAAGTTTCCTGTGTTGAACTTGTTTTTATCAGCCACTCACCACCATTGAGAGTTGTTGCAATTGTTGCGGTACTCATATATTTAAATTTAAAAGTTTAAAAAGCCTCATCCTCCATCTCCTTCTCCGGTAGAGACGGAGCGGTACTGTAATTCTTTTCCATACATTAGTTCTACCAAATCAACATTCGTTCTTTTATCATCACATCTCAATCTCCAACATTGTAATTAACCTGTTAAAAAAGAAAGGGCTGTGCAATGGTGGCTTCCCCTATCGGGGGAAGTCGGATGGGGGCCTGGGCCATCTTATTTCAAATTATCATACACAATCTGTAACACTTCTTTGCAAACATCAATCCTGTCTGATGGTACTCCAATCAAAGCTTCATTTAAAGTTGTGTTAGCTACGTTCATTGTTTCTTCTTCCAGGTGCCTTCCTTCTTCTGTTAAAAAAATCTGGTTAATACGCCGGTCATTTTTACTTGCAACCCGTTTTACAAGTTTTAGTTTTTCAAGGTTATCAACCAATCTTGTAATACTTGGCTTATCTCTGAAAGTTGCATTACATAAATCCTGCTGACTCAAACCATCACTCTTCCATAAATGATATAATACACTCCATTGCTCCACGGTAATATCAATTCCACTTTGTTTCATATTCTTCTGCAATCGGCGTGCAATAGCTGTGCTGGCTTTGCCTGTCATGAAACTGTATAACTCGCCTTTCTTAAATTGGTTGTTTGGCATATAGTTGTTTATGCAACTACTCAAAGTTAGGGAAATCCCCGATATTTCAAAGCTTCACCTGAAAAAAACAGGCTTTCACCGAAAAGTTCTTAACCCAGGCATAACACTTTCTATTTTTACACTCTAAATCCGTACCCCTAAAATGACAAAATTTTACCTATTTAAGGGCATACCTATGCTCATGCTTTTATTTTTTTCTATTTCGGTGAAAGCTCAGGTTGAGTTTAAACCAGTGCCAAAGCCCGACACAGTAAAAATGAAGAAACCGAAAAACCAGTCTGAGACCTTAAAAACATCAATTCCTTGTGTTTTTAGCAGAAAAAAGCTCAAAAAAGACTCAATTGACCGTATTTTTAGAAAGAAAAGGGCCTCTATTGAAAAAGTTTACCGGAACGAAAACATTGCTTTTCCTGTAATTATGAAGGACCTTCTAAACACAAGAAAAAGCATTGTGCTTTTTCCTGCAGCTGATTTCAGTAATAAAGGCTGAATGAGTTGGTTTTGACCGGTTTTTGGCTGAAAAGAATTTACTGTATGTATACTTAAATAATAAGAATGCCGTTTTTAACAACAACCAGCTGTGGCAGCAGGTTACAGTTGATTGTTGTTTTCAAAATCCGTATACCTAATGACTAAAGTGAACACTTTTAAGCCTCTTATTATTTTTATAACCCTGCTCTTTTCTTTGCAGTGTTTAGCTCAAACTGATTTAAAGCAAGCATCACAAAACGAAATCAATTCGATTGTTGTTGATACAGCACCTGCTCCGGTTAATTACATTCAGTTTCCTAGTCTTTTAAAAGAACATGCAGATGAAAGTATGGCTTACATAAAATCATTTGCCGGCAGACGAAGAGATTACGTTTCCTCAGTTTATAAAAAGGATAAAAGTTTTTCAAAACGTATTACTCCCATCTTAAAAAAATTCAGGCTTCCTTCTGAATTAAGGCTGTTAGTAGCATTGGAATCGTTTTATAATCCTAATGCCGTATCACATTGCGGTGCAGTAGGTTATTGGCAGATAATGGATGAAACCGCAACTGAGTTTGGCTTATCTATTATTACCAAAGAAGAAAGAGAAAAAGAGGAAAAAAACAAGAATGTGAAAAAGCCAACTACGGTAAAAAAAGCTGTTGTAAAAAAAGATGATCGGAAAAATCTTTCAAAATCTACATATGCTGCTGCCCGTTACCTGCGAGACCGTTGCCGTAATTTGAATAATGATTGGTTATTAGTTGTAGCCTCTTACAATTGCGGAGTTGGTAATGTTTGGGATGCCATTAAAAAAAGCGGGAAGCAAAATGCAAGCTTCTGGGATATTAAACATTTATTACCGGCAGAAACAAGGAACTATGTGATGAACTTTATTACAATCAATGTGCTGCTTTATAATTATTCTTCATACCATAGTAATGACCTTGTGTTTGAAACCGAACCACACATAAAAAGTGAAAGCACATCAAGTGCTCAGCCGGTTGCAGTTTATAAATAGGATCAATTCAATTGAATTTAGTGTTGGTTGCTGATTATCTTTGATCCTTATGGGTCGCTATAACCGGAACGATAGTTTTAATCTTCTTAAAAAAATTACTTTCAGGCGTGCTGTAAATGCCGGAAAAGTATGGAGCAGTTACCGGTTAAGCCGTTTGCTGAACAAACCCATTCAATGGGGTTATCCTATTTCCATTTCATTTGAACCCACAACCAGTTGCAATCTTCGCTGCCCCGAGTGCCCAAGTGGTTTAAGAGAATTTACCAGGCCAACAGGTATGCTGGAGAAATCTTTTTTTGAACAAACCATTGATGACATTTATCAGCATCTGCTTTATCTTGTTTTTTATTTTCAGGGTGAGCCCTATTTAAATCCTGATTTTTTAAAGATGGTGAAATATGCAAGTACTAAAAATATTTACACTGCAACATCTACCAATGCCCATTATCTCACAGAAGAAAAAGCAAAGCAAACCGTTGAGAGCGGATTAGATCGTTTAATTATTTCTATTGATGGCACCACACAGGAAGTTTATGAACAATACCGCATAGGCGGACAACTAAGCAAAGTATTGGAAGGTGCAAAGAATATAGTGAAGTGGAAAAAAGAACTCAAAAGCAAAACACCATTTATCGTTTTTCAGTTCCTTGTGGTAAAACCAAATGAACATCAGTTGAACGATGTAAAGAAACTGGCCAAAGAAATTGGAGTGGATGATGTGTGGTTTAAAACAGCGCAGATTTATGATTATGAAAATGATCCCAATCAACTGATTCCTTCACTAGAAAAATACAGTCGCTATAAAAAAAATACAGATGGTTCACATACACCTAAAAACAAATTGCAGAACCATTGCTGGAAACTGTGGCATGCCAATGTAATTACCTGGGATGGATTGGTTGTTCCCTGTTGTTTTGATAAAGATGCCACACACCAACTGGGGAACTTAAAAATGCAATCTTATAAACAGGTTTGGAAGAACGATAACTATAAACAGTTCCGCAAAGAATTAATGACCAGTCGCAAAAATATTGATATTTGCGCCAATTGCAGCGAAGGATTAAAAGTTTGGGAAGACTAATAAAAAGTAAAAATAAAAAGTACAAAGTGCTTTTTTACAACTAGTATTCAGTTAAAATTAAGTGTAAGCTATTTCTATCAATTTGTAAATTCACCATATGGCAACTTTCAGTAACCGTTTAAGGCAGATAATTTTACTTGTAGTACTAACAGCACTTGGTTTTTTATTAGTTAAAGAATTGTATATTTTTTTCCCGGGCTTTTTGGGGGCAGTTACATTATATATTTTAAGCAGGAGTAATTACCAATACTTAACAATTCAAAAAAAATGGAATAAAAACTTAACAGCAACACTTTTCCTGCTGGGTTTTTTAATCATCATTGGTTTACCCATTTATTATATCATTACATTGCTTTCGCCAAAAATAACCCAGGTATTCACACATACAGATGAAGTTATTCAGGGAATTAAATCATTATCTGCACAGGTAAAAGAATGGACAGGACAGGAATTGTTTACAGATAAAAATTTATCTGAACTTCAAAATCGTGCTGCCAATTTTTTTCCCGCTTTTCTTAATAGCACAGCTATGATACTTTCAAACCTGGCGATGTTACTCTTTCTTTATTTTTTTATGCTCACTTATTGGAAAGAAATGGAAGGATCGTTTGAATATTTTCTTCCCCTGCATGAAAAAAACATTGACATACTTGGCAAAGAAACCATCAGTGTGGTAAGAGCTAATGCCATTGGTATTCCGTTAATCTCTTTTATACAAGGCGTGTTTGCTATAATCGGTTACTGGATTTTTGGTATTAACGAATTTGTGTTGTGGGGATTTATAACCGGTGTGTTTGCATTCTTCCCAATTGTTGGTACCACACTTATTTGGGCACCATTGGTTGTATATCTTTTTTCACAGGGACATACCGGGCAGGGAATTGGATTATTAATTTATAGTTTAGTCATTACAGGTAATGTAGATTATCTGGCCCGTGTTACATTAATGAGAAAGTTAGGTGATGTACATCCTGTGGTAACCGTACTCGGAGTTATTGTTGGTTTGAGTTTGTTTGGTTTCTGGGGATTTATTTTTGGTCCGCTGCTTATCAGTTATTTCATGCTTCTCTTTAAAATTTACAGTAATGAGTTTGGACCTTTTCATGCATTAGATAATCCGCATGAGCATGGAAGTTGAGGCTAAGAGTTCAAGAAAAAAAATATTTTAATACTATTTTCCTTACTCACCTTCGAACTCTTAGCTCTTCATTTCTTTTATCCATTTACTGATTAGTTCCACTCCTTCTTTATGAATTTGTTCTCTTCCAATTTCGGGCATAGCAAAACCAGGATCGGTTGTATTCATCCTGTAAATAAGGATTGATTTGTTGGGATGCCCTGGTTCAATATCAACTTTTAAATTACCGCTTCCTCTTCCTGCTGCAACCGGCGTTTTAAAAATTCCTAAAGAAGTAGGATTCATTTCATGAATATCTAAAAACAAACCGGAGGTATTAGCCGCACCGGCTTTGTTATGACAATGACCGCAATTGATATCAAGATAAGCTCTTGCTCTTTGTTCAACTGTTGCAGTTGTATTGTTCCAACCTACATTGGCGGGAATTGCAGTTGATGGTAAATCAATCATTCTAAGTTGTTGCCAGTATTGCAATTGATTTTGTTTACCTGTTGTATAAATATAATCGCCATTTAAATGCCGTGCTGCAATTCCTATTGGCATAATCGTGTCGTTCTGATTATGACAACCTTTGCATTGAGGCTGACTTGGAACTACATACTCTGTTTTAATTTTTTTGCCGTTGCTATTAATATATTCTACAGTAGTTACATCGCCTATGGGTTCAAACACAGCATCTGTTTGTTCTTTGTTCCAGATGTATTGATATGTATGCCAGCCATCTTCTAAATTGGCAAGTAACCTGGTTTCTATAATCCGCTTACCAAGTTCAGGTTTTCTTGCATCATTGAAATAATAAAAATTTTTGATGAGCACTGTACCCAAAGGCATTTCAAATTCAGAAGTATCATTGTAAACAATTTTTGTACCTGCCGGCAGCTTAATGAATCTTGCTTTTTCTGCATAGTTGCTGAAGAGTGCAGTGTTTAAGTCATACGGAATGATTCCTTCTGCAGGTTGTAAATCTGAAATGTTTCCGGTAAAGAAATGATACTCCGATAGATTTTCATAAAACTGAAAAAGAGGACTTTGCTTTTTACGAATAAATGCTAATGAAAAGATCATTAATAATAAGAAAGTAAGAACAACAGTAACCTTTTTCATCTCAATCTTTAAATTTTAGTTCAACAGCAGGAACCGGTTGCAATGTACAATCGTGTTTTGCTGCATCCCTGCTGATGTGTTTGAATTTATTTTCTGCATCAATATTGGCAAAACTCTGGTTGGTATTATTGCGTATACAAATTTGTGCAGGATTTTTTACATCCACAATTCCATCATAAAGGATATGAGGCACATTTTTACCAAAACGCAATTTAAAACGAAAGAGCTTGCCTAACCTTCCTTT
>DAIOWB010000170.1:0-6264 GCA_036758725.1 Lacibacter sp. | reverse complement strand
AGGATTAAATAATGAGGAAGCTGTACCTTTTATTTTAACAAATTACGAACCGGATGCTTCAGTGCAATTGAACTCAGCCGACTCTGTTAGTAAAGTTATACTAGCTGATGGATCTGCAACCATAACATTATATGGTGTTGTAGTTTTAGCTCCGGTTGCTTGCACCACACCCAGTGTAGTAGTTGCGGATCTTTGGTCTTCACAAACATCCAAATCACAACGGGCACAATGCGTTAGTTGTGGAATACGTTATTCTGCCGGTTTCTTTTCAATTGCCGGTAATATTAACTGTAATTATTCCATTACAGGTGTTCTGAGTAACTTAACTAATATTGCAATTTCTGGTTATTACAAATTGTATGTTGATGTTAACAGAAACGGATATTTTGATCCAATAACAGATACCCTGTTCCAGGGAAGCACTACATTTTTAATCAATGCAAATGGAACCACAACTGTAAGCGGACAATTACCGGTACAAAATATTAATCAAAACGTATTTGTAGTAATTACTCAAACCTCGGGTATTGGAATTGATGCATCAAGAGTGTTTATGTTTACCGCTCCACAATGCGGTCCATTACCCGTTTCGTTTAAATCGTTTACCGCAATCAGAAACAACCACTCGAATGTGCAACTGAAATGGGAAACAGCAACTGAATTAAATAACAGTGGTTTTAATATTGAAAGAAATACAGGCAAAAACAGCTGGGTATTAGTAAGCTTTGTTCCAACACAGGCACAAGCCGGCACAACCTCTTTTCCTCTTACTTACCTGTTTAATGATATGAATTCAAATAAAGGTGTTACACAATACCGGATTAAACAAGTAGATCTCGACGGGAAAATAAGTTTCAGCTCCATACAGGTTGTACGTGGAGATGTTGAAAATGACAAAATCTTTATTTATCCTAATCCTAGCGCCGATGGACATGTAAGTGTAATCTTTGAAGACAAACAAGGAATTCGTGATATTACTTTAACTAATATGAACGGACAAATTATAAAACAATGGAGTGGTATTACAAACAATACTATACAAATAGATAACCTTGGTAATGGTATGTATTATCTCAAAATTATAAGACGTGAAAGCGGCAATCAGATTGTAGAAAAAATAATAGTTCTTAAATAGTTAAAAACCAAATGATCTTTTTCCTGGCAACATCTCTCCTATGGGTTTTATAAATTTGTGTATGGGATGTTTTGTAAATAAATCATCTTAAACAGAAGATGTTGCCGGGAATAAAGAGAATAAGTAAACTAAGTTATAAAATACAAGCTCTGTTTTTTTAAAATAAACATTCAATTTAATGATCTTAATCAGCAGATTTGAGCAACCAGATCATTTGAAAACGGCCATTAGTAACATACATTTAAATACCTTTTACAGACTTTAAGATACCTGAAGATTTGCAATCATTTTTGTATTGCTTCGTCAGTTTTCTTTTATTAATTATCTCTTACTCTATTGAGAATTCATCTTTTTAAATAAGTTTTTATGAAACAGATTTCACTTACAATTTTAAGTTTTTTAGTTGCTTTTACAATTTACTCTCAGCAAGTTATTAATACTGTAACAATTGTTATTCATGGATCAAACAACATTCGGGTTACTGTAGATGGAAGGAATTATAATCTGAACAGCAGTAATTCAAATTCAGCTACTGCTTCCATAACTAATCTTGTGGCAGGGCAACATTCATTCCTGGTTTCACGTACTGTACAGAATACAAATACTACTGAAAAAATTTCCACCTCCTTTAATTTAAGGAATGGTTTTGATATGCTGATAAAAATTAATGCAAACAGCAGTATTGAACTGATAGAAACAAAAAAATCTGGCAGTAATGATTATCATAATCCAATGACAACGGCCAATTTTAATACTTTATTAAAAAATGTTCAACAACAACGTTCTACAAACGGAAAGAGAACTGTGATTGCCAATGCTTTTAACCGTGCAAACAATTATTTTTCAACTAACCAGTCAGTTCAATTATTGAAACAGGTAAATTCTGAAAGTTTCAGGTTACAACTTGCTAAACTGGCTTACCCAATAACTACTGACAGAAACAACTTTAGTCAAATTTATGATTTACTAAACAGCCAGGCCAGCAGAAATGAATTAGATAATTATATTAATGAGTATAACAGTGGAGATAATAATGATTCAGACGACAATAATACAAATGGAGCAATGAGTGATGCTGATTTCAATACCCTATACCAAACAATTCAAAAACAATGGCCGGCAAACACACAAATAAGTTCCATAACAAATGCATTTAACAACAGCAATAATAATTTTACTACCTACCAGGCAAGGCAATTAATTCTTTTAATCAGTAGTGAAAGTAACAGGTTACAGTTAGCCAAATTGTGTTACCGCAGTATTGTTGACAGAAATAATTTTAACCTGCTATATGATGTATTAAACAGTCAATCAAGTAAAGATGAACTTACAGCTTATGTAAATAATTATAATAGCAATGGTGGCAATTCAAATGGAGCAATGAGCGATGCCAACTTTAATACTTTATACCAAACTATTCAGCAACAATGGCCGGTAAACACACAAATAAATTCCATTATAAATGCATTTAACAATAGTAATAATTATTTTACAACTTCCCAGGCAAGGCAATTAATTCTGTTAATAAATACTGAAAGCAGCAGGCTTGATTTAGCTAAATTGTCTTACCGTAGTATAGTTGACAAGAATATCTTCAATCAGCTATTTGATATATTCAATAGCCAATCTAGCAAAGATGAATTAACAGCGTTTGTAAATAACTATGGCGGCAACAACGGTAATAATAAAGTTGCCATGAATGATGCTGATTTTAATAGTTTATATCAATCAATTCAGATGCAATTTATACCGGGTGAAAAAATGAATTCATTAACTATTGCTTTTAATAACAAGAGCTATTATTTTAACTGTGCACAGGTAAAAAAACTGATACAATTAATCACTTTTGAAAGTAACAGACTGCAGCTTGCAAAACTGTCTTATCGTACAATTGTTGACCGGAATAACTTTAACCAACTTCAGGACTTATTCAACAGCCAGGCAAGCAGGGATGAACTGGATGCTTATGTTAGGGCATACAGAGATTAATTTTCATTTTTTTATATACAGATCGCTATTCTAATGAACTTGAAAAGAACATAAAAAAGAACGATAGTAAAGGAGAACCTCAATTGTTCTCCTTTATATTTTACAGGTAAAGAAACTCCTTTGAATATGACAAGGCGAAATTACATTGTATGTATTAGCTTGATTTTCTATTTATTGATGAATCCTTTTAGTTTTGTTTTTTCTCAGGTAAAAGACTCTACTGAAAAAAGTAAACCTCAAAAACATAAATATTTTTTAAACATTTTTCATAAAGCTGTAAAAAGCATTAAAGTAGATTCCTCATCACTAAAAGAAGTAATTAATTCTAAAATTGAACAACAATATTTACCCTATGAGGGTAAAATCATCAGAAATATTCTTGTAAAAGAATATGGCTTTGAAAAAACTTTTACTGACACCTCCAAAGTAATAAAATATTACGCTAAGAAATTTATTAACCATATTCACGCAAACACAAGGGAATGGGTAATAAGAAATAATCTTTTCATAAAAGAAAAAACTAAACTCAATGCTAATTTAGTAGCAGATAATGAAAGATACCTCCGCTCCCTTGAGTACATACATGATGTACGAATAATGGTTGCTAAAATTAATAATGAGCCCGACTCCATTGACCTAGTAGTTATTACCAAGGACTTCTTAAGTATTACTGTTGAACTTAACGATCTAAACAAAAATCGTTTTAAAGCAAAAATTGGCGATGCCAATATCATGGGCTCAGCACAAAAGGTTCAGTTTACTTCATTGGTTGAAAGTAGCCGCAATCCTCAATTTGGGTATGAACTCTTCTACAGAAACAATAGTATTTCCAATACATTCATTAATCTTACGGCTGGCTATTCAAACATATATTCTAATTTACATGATGGCACTCCGGATGAACATACCTGGCATATGGAAATTGAAAGACCTTTAGTATCGCAATACCTGCATGTTGCAGGTGCATTACTGATTTCTCAAAGTAAAACTATAAATCATTATCAGAAGCCGGATAGCCTTTTTTATCATTATCAATACAACAAATTTGATGCATGGATAGGATATAATTTTGGAGTCAGAAAGTTTTTATATGAAAATTCAGTTAAGAACAGAAAATTTATAAGTATCCGGTATTTTAAAAATAAATTTAACAGTATTCCTTACCAGTTAAATGATAAATTAAACTTCAGATTAAACAACAGAACAGCTTTACTAGCACAATTCACATTTTTCAGACAAAAGTTTTATAAAACAAATTATGTAATTGGGTTTGGAACAACAGAAGACATCCCTTATGGCTATAATATTGCATTAACAACAGGATGGTATAAACAGTTAAAAATGGGTAGACTCTATGCAGGAGTTGATGCAAACAAGTATAGTATAACAAACAACGGGAATGTGATACAATACTTTTTACTTTCAGGTGCTTTTTTAAACAAACGAAATATTCAGGATGCAACAGTTTTATTTGGGATAAGCAGCTTCAGCAGGATTTTAGTGATGAATCATTTAAAAATCCGTCAATACCTGCGATTAAGTTTTACAAAACAATTTAACCGGCTTGGCCTTGATCCACTAAGTATAAATAATGTATTTGGAATTCAATATATTTCTTCCGATTCTGCAACCGGTAATCAACGTTCCAGTATACATACCGAAACTATTTTTTTCCTGAAATATAAACTGCTGGGTTTTAAGTTTGCTCCATTTGCATCTGCAGATCTTTCCTATTTTACACCTGTACAAAAGAACATTTCCAATTCCGGATTTTATTTAGGGTTAGGCGGTGGAATACGGACACGTAATGAGAACATTTTGTTTAAAACAATAGAAATGAGGTTTATGTATTTCCCAAGGAAATCTACGCAGCATAATGCTTTTAAATTTTCATTCATTACAAATCTTCGTTTCAGGTATAACAATAATTATGTAAAAGCACCTGAAATTATAATGGTAAACAGTGATTTT
The DNA here is from genome assembly GCA_036758725.1 of Lacibacter sp. Taxonomy (GTDB): domain Bacteria; phylum Bacteroidota; class Bacteroidia; order Chitinophagales; family Chitinophagaceae; genus Lacibacter. The sequence goes on along the minus strand of DAIOWB010000170.1, from coordinate 1,169 downwards.
ACAAATAATATTTACTAAGTGTAATTTGCAAGTATCTGATTAACATCCATTTTTAATTCCAGCACTTTTTAAGTATTAAATAAGCCGTTTAAAATTAAACTACAACCATCCAAAAGTTTCTGTTATAATATATATTTATTATATTCACTATACAATACTTTTACAGTGTTTGCCTGTTCATTTTGTGAGATTGATTTAAAAGTTTCCACAACATTAAAACCTTCTCTATGTATAGATTAAACCTTTTTTTTAAATCATCAATAATTGTTGGCTTAACGCTGATCTTTTTCTCATGCAAAAACAATAACCAAAAGAAAGCTGAAGAAAAAAAGATTGAGGATACTACAACGATTCAACGTCCTGTAAAATCAACATTAAAGCTAATTATGATTCAATACCCTGTAACGGGTTTTGAAAAATGGAAAGAAGGATATAAATCAAGTGAATCTATACGCACTGCTTATGGAATTGACCATGTTGCTTATGGTTATGGCATAGATAACCCAAAAAAAGCAATTGTAATGGATCGTTTTTCAGATCTGCAGAAAACAAAAGTCTATGCTTCAACCCCTATTTTACAGGAAGCAATGCAAAAAGCCGGCGTTACCGGGTTGCCTACAGTTTCATTTATTGAAGTAATAAGAGTAGAAGGCTCATCGGGAGTGGAACCAAATGAACGGGTAATGATTACACAACGTGTTAAAGATGCAGAGGCATGGGTAAAAGCATTTGATGAAGAAGGGAAAACAAAAAGAATGGAGTTTGGTTTAAGCGACAGAGCTATTGGCCAAGAAATAGATGATCCCAATTTATTGTATATAACATTTGTTGTTACGGACATAAAAAAAGCAAAAGCACGAATGAAATCAGCTGAATTGAAAAAATGGCTGAAAGATGCCGGTATGCAAGGCAATCCGGATATTTTCTTCTACATACTATCAGAATAACAGTTCTATTCAAATCTTCACTGCTATTATATTACTAACAGAATTCAATTCATACAATATACAAATCAATATCATTGGTTTTCGTTTAATTGAATTTTACCTTTGCTTCTTAAAATAGCAGTTTCATGGAATTTATTGACTACTATCAAATTTTAGGGATTGATAATAAAGCAACAGAAGAGGATATAAAGAAAGCTTACCGTAAACTGGCAAGAAAGTTCC
>DAIOWB010000169.1:1543-6314 GCA_036758725.1 Lacibacter sp. | reverse complement strand
ATAAACTGAAAGCAGTTTTTGGTGGTAAAGCACAGGTATCTATGTTTGATATGGCTAAGCACATTTCAAAGCATCTGAGCTAAACATACCGGGTTTAAAAAACGAAAGGGCTTCAAATATTTTGAAGCCCTTTTTTATTGTAGTGATGATTCATTTTTCAATTTGAGATTTTCAATGCATATGCCAATTGCAAAAGCACAATAAATATGATTTTAAAACTTGGCTGATTAAGTTCTTTGATTATTGCTACTCTTAGGTGGCATAGGTAATAATATACTCGTTCTGCTTTTATATGCTTCAAAATCTTTATTGCCTTCATATCTCTTTTCCATTAATGGAATGCCAGAAACAAATACAAGGAGGAAAGAAATAGTAATCGGGCTAATAATAAAATAGAAACTGTTTTTTAAAGGGAGAGTTATCATAAAAATTCCCCACCACATCATAATTTCCCCAAAGTAATTGGGGTGGCGGGAATATTTCCACAAGCCCGTTTGTAAAACATCGTCTTTCTTTTTATGTTTTATAAAAACAGATAATTGAAAATCTCCTACAGTTTGGAAATAAAATCCAACAAACCAAATACCTATACCTATCCAGGTAAATAAATTCATTGGTCCGTCTTTTGAATAGGCAGCATGAATAACAGGCGAAATAATAACCCAAAGAAACATACCCTGTAAAAGAAACACCTGCAGGTAAGTGCGCCAGTAAAAGTTCTTACCCCATTGTTCTCTCCATGCTTTGTAACGGAAATCTTCTTTTTTATTTTTATTTCTTAAATAAATATGCAAACTCAATCGTAATCCCCAAATGAAAACAAGTACAAATAGAAGAAGCGAAACAGGCGTAATTTGCTGAGTAAAAAATAGGAATACACAAACAAAAATGTACCCAAGGCCCCAGGCAATATCAGCTACATCATTTCTTTTTTTTGCAACTGCAATTACAAACCAAACAGTGGCGTAAACAGCTATAAGGCCTAAAGTATATAATAAGAGCTGTTTCATTTATTGAAGCCATTTTACAATATAGTAACCGGCAGTGCTTACCAATCCTGTTAATACCATTCCCCAAACAATATCAATAAATACAATATTCAAAGGCCAGTTTTTCAAGGTTGCTAAATTGGTAAGATCATACGTTGCATAAGTGAAAAAACCAAAAAGGGCACCATATAAAATTGCTTTGCCAACAGAATTAATTTCAACTGCAGGCAGAATAACAAAAATAAAAATGCCAATGATGAATAACAGGTAGAAGATGATGGCTGCCGTCCAGTTAACAGTGTCGCTCAAAAATCCACCCAGGTATTTTTTGTATAAATCTTTTGCAATAATGCCAAGCCAAAGCATATCAAGGGCAAAAAACACGATGGAGGTAAGTACATAACCAATGAGTAGTTTATAAACTGGCAACATGTTTTAATTGTTTAAATGGAGTTAATGATATTAAATAATTAGTCTTTTCTTTCTTTCAATTTCCAGTATATACCACGCACATTGGTTTCCCAGTTGGGCAATAAATATACAAGGATAATTTCTTCAATCAAATCGAGAATAGTAATAAAAACAGCAGCATAAAATAAAAACAGGATGGGCTTACCCATCAGAAAAAAAAGAATCAGAAAAACGCCCTGTAATATTGCAGATATTTTTGCCAGGTAAGTATGAAAACTGGTCATTTTTTTATAGCGGATGTAGGCATAACTAATTTGTATAACCAGTAAAATAAAAGGAATCAGAAAGAAATATTTATGAAGCAGAATAAATTCGGGGTTAATAACAAACAAACCAATCATACCTGTAAGCACAGTTAAATCATCTCCAATAGAATCGAGTTTGGTACCCAGTATGCTGGTTACTTTAAATTTCCGTGCCAGGTATCCATCAATTAAATCTGTAAAAAAACTTACTGCCAGCAACCATTTAAAAATGTCATACTTACCAGTAATGATTAAATATATCAGAAAAGGTGCAGCAATAATCCGGTAAATGGTAATCCCGTTAATGATATAATAACTGAGTGGATGCTGTTGCGTTTTCATGCTGTTACGAATGTAAGAATTGTATAAGAGTAAATTCCTGACCATTATTTTTCGAAAAGGGAATTAAATCAGTAATTCATAGAAAGCAGATGAATTGGGGCTGTTTGCTGCAGTGCTTTTATCAAATGTTGTTCCGGCTGCTAAGGGCTTGCGGCCCTGCAGGCAGCCTCCTTCGTCGGCTCCCTTTTCACCCGGCAGCCCATGAGCATTTATATTTCCTTCAACAAAAAAATCCTATAATAAATTATAAATAGCAAATAGTAATTATAAACTAACCATGGTCATTGTATTTAGGTTTTATTGGTTGTACTTTAAACCTCAAAGATTGCACACTCTGAGTTTAGAAATAAACAATTCGGTTTATTATTTAAAGCACAAACTACTGTCATTTTTTTCGGCCCTTTTATTTATAACTTAAAAAAAGTATAAAGCCATGAAAAAAAATTTAATCAGATTTATTATTTTATCCTTGATATTGTTTTTTACAATATCAGCAACATCTCAGAATATATTAAGCGATGGAAATTTTAGTACAACTACATTTATAACGCCACTTGGAGCTCCACCTGTTCCAGTATACACCTGGTGCAGTTGGAATAACGAAGCTACTGTTTCTTCTTTTTCAGCAAGCGTTTCTGGAGGCGTTTGTAGTTATAGTTTTAATAATAGCGGAAGCAATACTTGGGATGTACAATTAATTCAGTTCGGGTTCCCGCTTGAAATTGGGAAAACATACAAGTTAACTTTTGATGTAAAATCCGATGCTGAAAGAAATTTTGGTGTTTATATTGGTGAAAACGAAGGCTCATGGACTAACCTGAATACAACAAATTATGTACAGCATTCAACAACAGGTTGGGAAACGAAAACAATACATTTTGTTGCAACTTCAGTTTTTGCCATGCACAAAATAAGTTTTGAATTAGGTGCAGAAAATATTAAAACCTATTTCGACAACATTGTATTAGAGAAAATAATTATCCCGGCAAAAGTTGTTCTCCCCGGTAGTTTTCAAAGTGAATTAGGTTGTTCCGGCGACTGGATGCCTGATGGTTCATGCACAGAACTCACTTATAATTCTTCATCTGGTAAATGGGAAGGAAGTTTTACAATTCCTGCAGGATGCTGGGAATATAAAGTTGCATATGATGGGAAATGGGATATTAATTATGGTGTGAATGGTGTTTATGGTGGCGCCAACATTCAATTATATCTTCCAAGTTCAACTCTTGTTTCTTTCAGTTATAATCCTGATACACACATTGTACTTTCTACACCAGCATCGGAAGCATGCATTCCTGGTACAGTTGTTCTTCCTGGTTCTTTTCAAAGTGAATTAGGTTGTTCTGGTGATTGGATGCCCGACTGTAATTCAACGAGACTTACTTTCAATCCAACAACCAAACTGTGGGTTGGTACATTTAATATTCCTGCAGGAAATTGGGAGTTTAAAGTTGCTATTGATAATTCTTGGGCTGAAAATTATGGAGCTGATGGTTTAAGAGATGGCCCAAACATTCCATTAAATCTTTGTGCTCCTTCAACTATCACATTTAAATACAATTACATTACTCATTTAGTAGCTCTTGAATATCAAACATCAGGAATTTGTGTTACCAAATTTTACGATGCTAATGCAAATGGATATAATGATGAGTACCCTACTATTCCATTAGCCGGTATTGAATTTAAATTATCTGGCACAAGCAGTGCTACACAATATACTGGTATAGATGGTAAAACCAGTTTTACTGGTTTAACCCCTGGCAATTATACAGTTACTGAAACGGTTCCTCCAAACTGGATAGCAACCACTGTTACCTCACAGGATACAACTTTAGGAGCACCGGTTTCACTTTCATTTGGTAATGTTTGCTTAGGCACTGGTGGCGGACATAGTATAGGTTATTGGATGAATAAAAACGGAGAGGCTATGTTAAAAAACAGTGGTGTAATAAACTGGATGTTTTGGGATCTCCGGTATTTTTCTTTGAAAGATGCGAATGGAAATGATTTTGATCCTAATAACTATATCGAGTTGAAAAACTGGATGCAAAAAGCAAATGCATCAAATATGTCCTATATGTTAAGTGCTCAAATGGTTGCCATGTATCTGAACTTGCTAACAGGGTTGGTAAATTACGATGCTATTCTTTATGCACCGGGTTGTGGTGATTATGGGATTAACAATCAGTTTATTTATGCGTGGAATTTAATTTATAAAGTGAACTATTCATTAATGCTTAATGGTTATACGCCGGGGAATGATCCAAACAGATCCTTCCAGGAATGTTTAAAAAATGTATTAGACAAAGGCAACAATGATATGAACTTTGTTCAGAAAACTCCTTGCAGTTTAACATCTGCTCCTGTAACAAGAATTTCAGATAATATTTTAGAAAGCAGATTAACAGATGTTGAAACAAAAGTATGGCCCAATCCTGCAAACACATATTTTAACCTGCGTGTTGGTTATAGTGTAAGCAATGAACCCGTACAATTAAATGTGTATGATATAAATGGCAAGCTGGTTTATAGTATCAACGGACCATCAAATATGGTATATCAATTTGGACAAGGATTTATACCGGGTGTTTACCTGGCAGAAATTAAACAAGGTACTAATAGAAAAACAACTAAGCTGGTTAAGCAATAACAGAAGAACACCTTGTAAAAAAACAAAGGCCATTCATATCGAATGGCTTTTGTTATATCTGTCAACAT
>DAIOWB010000169.1:0-1443 GCA_036758725.1 Lacibacter sp. | reverse complement strand
GCAATTTCTTTTTTGAAAATAATTTCACTGGCACCTTTTGCACCCATCACTGCAATTTCTGCGGTGGGCCATGCAAAATTCATATCGGCACCAATATGTTTGGAGTTCATTACATCATAAGCGCCACCATAAGCTTTTCTGGTAATAACAGTAACCCTGGGAACTGTTGCTTCACTTAATGCGTATAACAGTTTGGCACCATTGGTAATTATGCCGTTCCATTCCTGATCTGTACCCGGCAAAAAACCCGGCACATCAACCAACACCAGTAAAGGAATATTAAAGCAATCGCAAAAACGGGTAAACCTTGCTCCTTTTTTTGAACTGTCAATATCCAAAACACCAGCAAGAAACATAGGCTGATTGGCGACAATGCCAATACTTCTTCCTGCTAACCGTGCAAAACCAACAACTATATTATTGGCATAATCTTTATGAATTTCAAAAAAACTTTTTTCATCACAAATGCCATTAACCACATCTCTGATGTCATAGGGTTGAATGGTACTTTCAGGAATAATGGTTTCAAGCACTTCTCTTGTTTCATCAACAATTGTGTAAGGAAGTTTCAATACCACATCTTCACAATTTTGTGGCATATAACTCAGCAACTTTTTGATGTCTTCAATACATTCCATATCATTGGCAGCAGTTAAATGCGTTACACCCGATTTGGTTGAATGTGCCGATGCTCCTCCCAATTCTTCTGAACTAACTTCTTCATGAGTAACCGTCTTTACAACGTTTGGTCCGGTAACAAACATGTAACTGGTATTTTCTACCATGATAGTAAAATCAGTAATGGCGGGAGAGTATACTGCACCACCGGCACATGGCCCCATGATGGCAGAAATTTGTGGAATAACACCTGATGACTGAACGTTACGGAAAAAAATATCAGCATAACCACCTAACGATCTTACACCTTCCTGTATTCTTGCTCCACCTGAATCATTTAATCCTATCATAGGTGCTCCGCCTTTCATTGCCAGATCCATAATCTTGCAGATTTTTTCTGCATGTGTTTCAGATAATGCACCACCAAATACGGTGAAGTCCTGTGCAAACACATATACAAGCCGGCCATTTACTGTACCATAACCAGTAATAACTCCATCGCCAGAGTATTGTTGTTCACCCATACCAAAATCAATGGTACGGTGCAATACCAATGCCCCAATTTCTTCAAAAGAACCGGGGTCCATTAATAAAGCAATTCGTTCTCTTGCAGTGAGCTTTCCTTTTTGATGTTGCTTATCATTTCGTTCTTTACCACCACCTAACATTCCTTGTTCAACTTTTGCTCTCAGTATTTCAACTTTTGATTTCATATGTTTAATTTACTTTCTGATTTTTTATTTTTCATTCCTGATTTCTCATTGCACTACGCCAGTCTCCGTTTCCAACTGGTTGTTTTATGATCTACAGCGTTGGTTATTTTCT
>DAIOWB010000168.1:1631-6315 GCA_036758725.1 Lacibacter sp. | reverse complement strand
AAAAATTGAAGAGTGGCGTTATGAACAATCGCTTGAACGAACTAAAAAAAGAAGACCGGATTTATTGGATGAATAATTATTTATACCTGAACAAAACAGTTCTTCTTGTTACTCCCCAATAATCAACAGCAGTAAATTCTTTAATCAATTCAAAGCGATCGTCTTTAATCATATTATCCCATTTTGCATTTGCTTCTACTACTGCAAACCAATCGTCCCAAATTAAAAATTCACCACTTTTAAACTGGTTGCGTTCAAATGCTCCATTTATACGCATATGTTCTTCAGCATTAAAAAAATCCTGATTTAACTGTAATGCAATCCAACCCGGTTCATAATAAAAACGAAATTTTTTATAATCAGGAAAATGTTGTTTGATATAAACAGCCATTTCCTGTTGTGCACGCTGATCGGCTTTTAATATAAAATCCCTCTGCCATTTATAAGCATACACATTCCCGGTAAAAGGAAATAAAACAGCAAAAAACAGAAAAATGTACGTAACAACACTGCTGAATTTCCAGGGTTTAAAAACGGCGGATAAATAATTAATTCCTTGCAAACAAATGATGGCCATTAGTGGTGCAATCCCGGCAATAGGCCTTAGCAATCCCATTGAATTAAAAATACCCATTGCCCAAAAAGCCATATGAGCTAAAAAGAAAGCTGTAAAAATGCCATACAGTAACCAGATTTCTTTTTGCTCAATGCTGCATGTTTTCTTTCTTATATAACGGATCATTAATGTGAGACCATAAAACATTCCTGCAAAAAGCAGAAATGAAATAACATAACCTCCTATCTCCGGCATTTTCTGAATAAAGTGCATCCAGTTGCCACTGCCATATGCACTGCTTAGTGTAGCATATGAAAGTTTATTAAACATCCAAAAGAAATCATGATAAACAAAGTAGCCTGCTATGCTATAAACAAAATGGCCCGTAGCCAGCAATGGAAGTTTTTCATATTGTTCAATGATTATTAAATACACAAATACAACCCCACAAATAACCAAACCTTCAGAGCGGACAAATGGCAAAAATGAAAGGAGGATTAATGCCATATAATATTTATTCTTAAGTAAGAAAACCAATCCCGCTAGTAACAATGCCACAAACAACGGTTCCGTTAAACCAGAAAATGCAACTAACAAACTAACTGGTATACTGGCAACAAGAAATGATGACATCCAGGCATTGGGAATTTGTAATTGCCTGGAAAATTGATAAGTCATCCAGAAATTAAATGCAGTGAGAAAGAGATTAACCAACTTTACTCCAAAAAAGCCCAATTGAGCAAAGGGTGCCATTACCAGTACATAAACAGGTTTAGCCCATTGATTAAAAAAATGTTCGGGATGAATGAATGCTGTACGGGCAAAGAGATAATGCATTACACTATCGCCTTCATCATGAGTGGTAGAAGCAGTCAATCGCAGAATCAATAAAATAAAAAAGAATAAGACAGCAGCCAGTTTCATTTTGCCATCTTCAGTAACAGGGATCAGTTGCTTAAGCATAGTGGAAAAATAATAAGAATGTTTGATTAAAACTTTGAAATTTTTATTACAGAACAACCGTTTGTAACCACAAATAACTATCCTAAGCCCTTCATCCATTTATTAAGGATTCTTTCGGCAATTAACTGTCTGTTTTGCAGAAATAAATCAATCTTGTGTAACTAATTGTTTTAAAAAACGTATTACTGGAATCGATAACTAACAAAATGAGATCAATTTTTTTATTCTTACTAATATCAGGTTTTTATTTACATGCAGTTTCTCAAAATGCAAATGAAAGAGATACAATAGAACACAAAGTACTGCACATAAAAAAAATTACCAGCACAATTAAGATTGATGGCATTATTGATGAGCCTGAATGGAACATGGCAGCTACAGCAAATGATTTCTGGAAAAAATTTCCACAAGATGATGGTCCGGCTACTCAAAAAACAGAAGTAAAAGTGATGTATAATGATCAGTTTCTGTATGCCTCATTTGTAGTGCATGATTCAGGCAAAACATTTATTCAAAGTTTAAAACGGGATGTTGGCCACGATGGAAATGATTGTGTGGCCATGGTGCTTGATCCTCAAAATGAAAAGAGCAATGGCTTTTTCTTTGTTGTGAATTCATTCAATGCACAATCAGAAGATCTGTTAAGCACTGACAGTGATATAAGTTGGAGTTGGGATAATAAATGGTACTCTGCAACAAAACGATCTGCCAAATACTGGATTGTAGAAATGGCTATCCCTTTTAAAACATTGCGTTACTCTGCAAGCAAAAAAGAATGGGCCATTAATTTTTTAAGGGTTGACACCAAAACAAATGAGTATACTGTTTGGAATAAAATACCTGTAAACTTTGCATCCTATGATCTTGGATACACAGGCATTCTTGCATGGGATGATGCACCTCCTGCGCCAGGACGAAATATGGTAGTGATCCCATATGTAACTGCACAGGCATCAGAAAATAAACAGAACAATCAATCAATAAACACTAAAGCCAATGCAGGTTTTGATGCAAAGATTGCGTTGAACTCAGCGTTGAATCTCGACTTTACTGTAAACCCTGATTTTGCACAAGTGGAAGTAGACCGGCAGGTAACCAACCTTACCCGTTTCAACATCTTTTTTCCTGAACGCAGAAATTTTTTTTTAGAGAACGCTGATTTATATTCTGAGTTTGGCATACCACCTATTCGTCCGTTTTATTCAAGGCGAATTGGATTAGATATAAGGAACAACCAAATCCCCATTTTATTTGGTGGCCGTTTAACGGGAAATATTGGCAAAAAAACAAGGATAGGTGTTTTAAATATGCAAACCGGACAAAAGGGTGATTATAGTCCTGAAAATTATTCAGCAGTTACAGTTAATCAAAGGGTATTGAAACGTTCAACCATTAAAGGATACTTTTTAAACCGACAGGCTTTTTTAACCCAGGAAGAAAAAAATAAAGACCCCTTACTTGCATTTGGAAGAAATGCAGGAATAGAATTAAACTTTACTGATGAAAAAGGAAAATGGAACGGATGGAGTGCTTATCATCATTCATTTAAACCTGGCATTACTACAGACAATCAATATTATAATTTCGGCGGGCAATATAGTGTACGCACATTTGAATCGGTAGTTGATTTCAGTTCACTGGGCACCAACTATTATGCTGATATGGGCTACCTGGAGCGTATTGAAAACTACGATGCGTTAAGAGATACTGTTATCAGACTTGGATATAAACATGCATTTCTTAATTCCAGTTTTAAAATTTTTCCTAAGTCAGGTTCTGTAAACCAACATCAGTTTCAATTAGAAAATTATTATGTAGTGAACCCTGATTTTACATTCAATGAAAATAATTTTTCACTCAGTTACAGTATGATGTTTAAAAACACATCAAACTTTAATGTGTCGTTTGGCAACAACCTTGTTCAGTTGTTATATCCTGTTTCATTTACAGGTGCCACCCCGTTGCCTAAAGGGAAATACAGTTATAACAGAGGTAACATATCTTACCGTTCAGATTTCAGAAAATCCTTTGGCTTTTCCATTGAAGCCGGGGGCGGTGAATTTTATAATGGCACTTCATACAGCATTGAAGCGGGCATTAACTACAGAGATATTCCACACTTGAATATTGCCATGAATTTCAATTATTACAATTTACAGTTCCCCAAACCATACGGTAATGCAGAACTGTTTTTAATTTCTCCAAGAGTTGAATTAAATTTTACAACCAATATTTTCTGGACCACCTTTTTACAATACAATACACAGGGAAATAATTTTAACATCAACAGCCGTTTTCAATGGCGCTTTAAACCTATGAGTGATTTGTTTCTTGTTTATACTGATAATTATTATACCGATCCTTTCTTAAAAAACAAAAGCAGGGCCATAGTCATGAAGTTGCAGTATTGGTTGAATTTGTAAATGCAATAACCACTAAGACGCAAAAGCACAAAGAAACACTAAGAAAAAAGCTGACAGCATTTTTGAATGCTGTCAGCTTTTTAATTCTTCTTTACTCCCCTTTAGGGGTTGGGGGTTTTCACCCCTATCACCGGCAAACTCTTATCCCTGATCAGTTGATTAAACCTGGGCACATCTTCTGCAACAATCTTCTTCAGCTTATTCAATTGCACATCGGCCTGATTGCTTAAATCGGCATACACTTCTTTTGATTGTTTACTCGGCGGATTAATTCCACTGTTAGCTACATCAAACACCCCACTGAGTTTATCATTGATGCGGATAGGAAAGTTCAATGGATCCTGGCCACTCTTTGATTTTGTTTGATAAAGTGTTTCTTCAATAGCAGTGAGTTCTTTTGTTATGGAAGTTGCCATGTCTTTAATTTCTTTAGGACAATCTTTTCCTTGTCGTGTAACAAACTCATTAATCTGTGTACGTAATGCTCTTACATCTTTTATTCCCTTTTGTACTTCATTAAATTTATTCTGTACAGTTTGTAAAAATGTAAACTGTTCTTCATATTCAGCTTGTGTAGTTTTATAATTAGGGTCGGCTTTTACAACAAAAGGAACTTCAGCAGAATCAGTACCTACTTTCACTCTTGCATAATAAGTTCCGGGTGGTGCTGTGATAGTACCTGGTGCGCCATTCCATAAAATCATTCCTTCACTTGGCTCTGCAGGTGGATATTGTAAATCCC
>DAIOWB010000168.1:438-1531 GCA_036758725.1 Lacibacter sp. | reverse complement strand
CCATTCCATAAAATCATTCCTTCACTTGGCTCTGCAGGTGGATATTGTAAATCCCATACAAACTGGTTCAACCCTTTACTTACTTCCATTTTATCTTTACTATCTGTAGCAAATGTTTTAACCAGCTTTTTATTTTTATCCATAATAGTAACAGATGCTTTAGTACTGTCTGTTACTTCTTTTGCATTAAAGTTGATAACTGCACCAGTTGGTGGATTAGCACCTGCATTACGTGGAGCTCCAAATCTTCCTGCAAACGGGTTGCCCTGTATTCTCCATGTTGGGTTTACATCATACACATGTAAATTTTTGTTTGCAATTTCTGGTTTTACTTGTTGCAGTACACTTAAATCATCAAGTATATAAATACTTCTTCCCTGTGTGGTTACAATGAGATCATTTTCTTTGATTGTCATATCCGTAATGGGAACAACCGGCATGTTCAATTGAAATGATTTCCAGTTTGCTCCGTCATCAAAACTGATGTACATACCAAACTCTGTTCCTGCATATAATAAACCCGGCCTTGTATGATCGGCACGCATAGCTCTGGTAAAATGCATTTTATTGATACCGTTCGTAATCAGTTTCCATGTTTTACCATAGTCTTCTGTTTTATAGATATAGGGCGTATAATCATCCAGCTTATATCTTGTACCAACAAAATAAGCAGCACCTTTTTTAAACGGATCCACATCCACACAATTCCACATCATTTGTTTGGGCGCATCTTTGGGTGTAACATTCTCCCAGTTCTTTCCTCCATCTTTACTTACATGTATTAAACCATCATCACTGCCTGTCCACAATAAATCTTTTTCAACAAAACTTTCAGTAACTGTAAAAATGGTACAATAATATTCAACACTTGTATTGTCTTGAGTGATAGGGCCGCCACTTGATTTTTGTTTTGCTTTATCATTGGTGGTTAAATCAGGAGAAAGAGCTGTCCATGTTTGTCCTTCATCTTCAGAAGCAAACAACACATTACCTGCACAGTATAGTTTTTTTGGATTGTGAGGTGAAAAGAAAATGGGGAAGTTCCATTGAAAACGATATTTCTGTACATCAGCACCGGCACCCATGGGATTAT
>DAIOWB010000168.1:0-428 GCA_036758725.1 Lacibacter sp. | reverse complement strand
CACACTGATGGCTCTGTTTTCTCCTGTACGATGATCGAGGCGTGAAAGATAACCACCATAATTACCACCATAAACAATTTCAGGGTTGTTGGGATCTGCCACTACGTAACCGCTTTCACTCCCTGCTGTTGATTGCCAGTCCTGTTCGGTTATACCAACTCCGTTAGTACGGCTTTTAATTCTTACAGTAGAATTGTCCTGTTGAGCTGCAAGAATTCTGTAAGGAAAACTATTATCGGTTGATACACGGTAGAATTGTGCAGTAGGTTGATTCATATATGTGCTCCAGTTATTCCCGCCATCAAAACTTACCTGTGCACCACCATCATCTGCAACAATCATTCTGTCAGCATTTTCAGGATCAATCCATAAGTCATGATGATCACCATGTGGTGTTCTGATGCTCTGAAATGTTTTTCCTGCATCAC
>DAIOWB010000167.1:3640-6373 GCA_036758725.1 Lacibacter sp. | reverse complement strand
CTTACTATAACCTACCATACTTATTATGAAGGTGCAAGATTTATTTTAAAAGAATCTCACTGGTTTAAAATGAATGTCTTTGGAAAACAGGATTTAATTCCACAGACGGAAGAAGATATTCATGATATCAGGTGGGTAAATCCAGTTGAACTTAATGAGTATATGAAGAACTCGTTTCCATCGGTAATTGATGTTTTGAAGTTGGTATCAGGTTAAGCTTATCAGAGATTTTTATTTCGAATTATTGCAACTGTCAACCGGCTTACACAAACTAATTTCTCATTTTCATCATAGATTTTAATATCCCATACATGGGTAGAGGAACCCAGGTGCAATGGTGTGGCAATTCCGGTTACAAATCCTTTTTTAGCACTGCGAATATGATTTGCATTTATTTCAAGACCCACACAAAAGAATTTTGAGCTGTCTATAACAAGGGCCGATGCTATACTACCAATCGATTCGGCCAGTACACAAGAAGCACCTCCATGTAATAAGCCATACGCTTGTTTAGTACGATGATCAACAGGCATTCTGGCTTTAATAAAATTATCACCAATTTCTAAACACTCAATACCAATATGCTCATCCATCGTGCCTTTACTAAATTGATTAATATCGGACAGCGACAACTCTTTGTTATACCAGATCGACATGTAATTATTTTAAAAGAGATTTAGAAACCACATCCGGCAGGAAAAGAGCAGCATTTCCACCATTCCGGATAATATCCCGAACAATAGTAGACGCTACGGAAGTATATTTTGGTTCACCGGTCAGGAAGATTGTTTCTATAGATTTATCTAAGGTACGATTGGCATCAGCAATGGTTTTTTCATATTCAAAATCGCTGACATACCGTATGCCACGAAGTATGAAATGTGCGCCTATTCTTTTGCAATAATCGATAGTCAACCCTTCATAAACTGCTCCTTCTACTCTTTCCTCATCTTTATAAATCTCTTTTATCCAATCTAATCTTTGTTCGGGTGAAAACATGGGGGCTTTAGAAGAATTTAATCCAATACCCACAACTATTTTATCAAATAATGGTAATGCCCTGTTGATGATATCCACATGACCAAGCGTAAGGGGGTCAAACGTTCCTGGGAATAAACAGATTCTTGACATAAAGACTTATGGTGTTTGAGGGCTTAACAAATAAAGCACTGCCATTCTCACTGCTACCCCATTTTCTACCTGTTGCAAGATAATGGATTGTTTAGAGTCAGCCACATCACTGTCTAACTCCACACCCCTGTTTATAGGGCCAGGGTGCATAATAACTATTTCTTTATGCAGACTATCCAGAAGCTTTCTGCTGATGCCATAAGCAAGACTGTATTCCCGAAGTGATGAAAACAACACCTGGTTTTGTCTTTCAAGTTGAATCCTTAAAACATTGGCAACATCACACCATTCCAAAGTTTCTTTCAGGTTGTAATTTACGTGTACACCTAATGCTTCGCTGATATATTTAGGGATTAGCGTTGGCGGTCCGCAAACAGTTACTTCAGCACCCATTTTTTTCAAAAGATAAATGTTGCTTTGCGCTACACGGCTATGCATGATATCGCCAATAATTGCCACTTTTCTTCCTTCAATAGAACCGGTTTTTTCCCGGATTGAAAAAGCATCGAGTAATGCCTGTGTGGGATGTTCGTTAATGCCATCACCGGCATTGATAATTGCTGCAGGTATATGCTGGGCAAGAAAATGCGGGGCACCGCTGGCACTGTGGCGCATAACTACCATATCCACTTTCATGGATAAAATATTATTGACAGTATCAAGAAGTGTTTCTCCTTTTGCAGCTGATGAAGCTGAAGCCGCAAAATTGATTGTATCGGCGCTAAGTCTTTTTTCCGCCAATTCAAAAGAGAACCTTGTTCTAGTCGAATTTTCATAAAACAGGTTAACGATTGTTACATCTCTTAATGATGGAACTTTCTTAACCGGACGCTGCAAAACTTCTTTGAATTGCTCAGCAGTAGAAAGAATTAATGAAATATCTTCTTGGGTGAGGTCTTTAATGCCCAGCAGGTGTCGAGTGGATAGTTGCATTAAAAAGCGAAATTAGGGTAAATTAATGAGTAATTAAAACTACCTGTTTATTTCCATCACCATCCCTTAGTAGTTTGACTTTATCTTCCTTTTTAGTTTTAATGGCCTTACCCACATAATCTGCCTGTATCGGAAACTGACGGTGTTCTTTTCTGTCAATCAAAACACAAAGTTCGACCTTTGCAGGACGACCATAATCCAGTAATACATCTAATGCAGCTTTTATGGTGCGGCCGGTAAACAACACATCATCAATGAGAACTATTGTTTTGTTTTCAATAGCAAACGGCAGATTCATGGTATCAGGTTTTAATATTTCTTTACGGATATCATCCCTGTAAAATGTAATATCCAATTGACCGTATTGCACTTTGCCTGAGGGAAATTGTTGCTTTAACAAAGCGACAATATCATCTGCAACTACTACTCCACCTTGTTGAATACCTACAAAAACAACATCATTGAGATCAGGATGATGCTTGCTCAATTGCTGAGCCAAATCGTTTATGTTTTTACTCAATTGATTGGATGATAATAAAACCTCCATTACCGGTATTTTGCTGTGAAGTTATAAAATGACAATCAGAAAACGACTATTGTGTTTTTATAAAGGCTTTTGTTTATAAATCTGCTATTAAGTAACTTTAAAAATGCAAGCTAAATTCACTC
>DAIOWB010000167.1:0-3540 GCA_036758725.1 Lacibacter sp. | reverse complement strand
TTTTGTTTATAAATCTGCTATTAAGTAACTTTAAAAATGCAAGCTAAATTCACTCCTCTTTTATTACCTGCTGCTTTTTTCTTACTTTTTTATTTTTCACCAGCCACTATTTTTTCTCAAACACCTAAAGGACTCATTGTAACTGAAACACAAGGAACAAATAATGGAAAAACCAGGGCTATCATAATCGGAATTTCAAAATACCAGTTTATTGATTCCCTGCAATATGCAGATAAAGATGCTGAAGTTTTTGCCGGTTATCTCAGAAACAATTCTTTTTGGAAAATGGCCCCGGAAGATATCACTCTACTTACAAACGATAAAGCCAAATATGGAGACCTAACGGTTCAATTGCAAAAAATAGCAATGATTTCAAAACCTGGCGATAATTTACTTTTTTATTTTTCCGGCCATGGTGATGTTGAAACACAAACGATTTTCAACCGAGGATTTCTATTAGCCTATGACACCTATTCCAGCAACTATATGAATAATGGTCTCCGGGTTGATGACCTGAAAGATATATTCGTAACCCTGCTTTCAAATAATATCAAAGTAATTGTTGTAACTGATGCATGTCGATCAGGCAAACTTGCCGGAGGAATGAAAGGTGCTGAATTTACCGCTGCAGCTTTAAGTACTATGTGGAAAAACGAAATAAAGATATTAAGCTCACAACCCGGACAATTATCCTATGAAGATAAAAAATGGGGTAATGGCCGTGGCGTATTTTCATATTACCTGATAAAAGGATTACATGGAGAAGCCGATGCTGATAAAGATTCATCAATAACACTTTCCGAACTTGAAATATATGTAGGAAGCAATGTAGCACGAGAAACTGGCAATAAACAACAGCCTATTTTTGAAGGCCCGAATAAATATTCAACTATTATAACAAAGATTTTTCCCGCAACAATTAATAAAAGCCAAAAGTCTGGCGGAAATAATATTTTAACTCTTTCAAGGAAAATAAACATACCTGATGATAGCTGTAATTATTATTACCGGCAAATGAACAAGGCAATTTTATTAAAACAGTTTGATGATAATAATGTCACTTCAGCTACGAGATTGTATTCAAAACTAAAATCCTGCACCAATGATTCCGGTTTTATTTACCAGGCCAATGCAGAATTAATATCAGCTTTAATGAACAACAGCCAGGAAATTGTTGTTAATTCTTTTATAGGGAAAAACCTTGTTTCATACGAAAGCTTTCAGGAGGGCATAAATAGTATTGAGCTGATCTTAAAGTATAATGACCTCAAATTACTGAACAGGACTCACTGGAATAATCTGAAAAGATATCTCACCGTTCAGGGAAATGCAATGTGGTATGATAATATACAAAATAAAATACCAGCTGATCAGCTGGTTAAAATTTTAGATTCCGCAAGTATAGAAGAACCAGATGCTGCTTATTTAATAATGGCAAAAGCTGTTGTAGAAATGCGAAAAGAGAACTGGACAAAGGCAATAAAGCTTCTTGAATTATCGCTTACAAAAAGTCCGTCATGGCTTATGCCAAAATATTATTTAGGAATTTGCTACAGCAATACGAAAAGCTATTCAAAAGCACTTGAATTTTATGATGAAATTTTACTGAAAGACACAACTTACAAAACATTTGAATGTACAAAATGTATATTAAAGAACATGGCAGAATGGGCATGGGAGTTGAAGAAATATAAGAAAGGTGTCAATTATTATTTCCTGTCAATCGATCAGTTTCCTGATTACTGGCCACCCTACGAAGCTTTATATGATTACGCAATTGATAAAAAAGATTCAATAACTGCAGAAAAATTAATTGCAAGTTTTAAAAAGTATGACGATACTGCTTCTATGAGACTCCAGAGAATCCGGTTTGAATATGATTTTTATAAGCATCCATTATCTATTTCATTGCCTACAGTTAAATCATTATTGAAAAACAATAGTGACACAGCTGACTATTATTATACACTTGGATTACTATTTAAAGAAGAAATTAATGATGATGATTCGGCAGCTCTTTATTTTAGAAAAGCAGTTGATCTTGAACCGACTGATATTTTTTACCTCAAAAACCTGGCTGACTTTCTCATTAAAATCGGGTATGATGGAGAAGCACAGCAAGTGCTGATTGATAAATTGAACGAATATAAAAGTGAAGAGAAAATTGCTGTAAAGTTTTTACTTGTAAACTCATACATCGAATCAGAAAATTTTATTGAAGCGTTTATGTTGCTAAAGGAAATAAAAGAAGCTGGTTATTATACCTGTGCAGACCTCAGAAGTATGAAAAAAGCATTCAACAAACTTTCTGAATACAAGGAATACATGAAAAACTGTAAGGATAAATAATGAATAGTTATTTTGATTTAATTTTTTACTCTGCAATACCTGAAACCTGTAATCCTATTGAGATAGTCATAAAAAAAACCGGCCAGGTATGACCGGTTTCTTATAATGAAAAATTCATTTATTCTTTTTCTTTCATTTTCCCTTTTGTTATGTTATAACGAATGCCAATCTGAATAACTCTGTTTTTAATATCGTCAGCAGGAGAACTGTCATCAATTGTTCCTAAGCCAAGATTAAAACCACCGTAGAATCCAAATCCACCAGGAAGATCATAACCTGCTCTGAACATCCATGCAAAGTCAGTACTTTTCAAATCATCTTTAATATCTACATCTGGCTCACCGTCAATTTGTGCTTCTGCACTCTGTAAAATTCCTAATTGAGGACCCGTACCCAGATAAAATCCAGAAGTACTATTCCATCTTGCTAAAGCACCAATATTAATATAATTAACTACAATTTTTCCGGTTTCACCAGCTGATTCAAGTTTTACTCCCTGGGGTGAAAACCCAACTTCTGGTTGAATGGAAAAATTATCACCGATTGCAGCATTGTAATAAACACCAAAATGTGGTCTGAAAATTACCTTTTTGTCAGCACCGAGAGTTGCTGCAGTAGCATCACTGCCACCAAAATTAGCAAGATTGGCACCTGCATTTATTCCAAATTGTGCGTTTATTGTTGCAGCAAACAATAAAACAGAGGAGAACAATAAAATCTTTTTCATAATGATTTTTTTAATGATTAAAGGTTTTGATACTGCAAAGTTAGAACTGAATGAACTTTTAAAAAAAGAAATTTTAATCAACAGATCTGAGTAGTTATAAAAATAACATTCTTAACTGCCTTTAATTCAATCATGTATCACGATTCCTGCATAAAAGGATAACGGTAATCTACAGGCGGATTAAAAGTTTCTTTTATTGTTCTTGCACTTAACCACCGATAAAGGTTCAGAATGGAACCGGCTTTGTCATTTGTTCCGGAAGCCCTTGCACCACCAAATGGCTGCTGACCAACCACAGCCCCGGTTGGCTTATCATTAATATAAAAATTACCTGCTGCATTTCTGAGTTTGTTTATGGCTAATTCAACGGCAGTTCTATCCTGTGCAATTACTGCCCCTGTTAATGCATATGGTGAAGTGGTATCAACCAGTTCCAGCGTTTTTTCAAAACTGTTAGCCGGGTA
>DAIOWB010000166.1:0-6395 GCA_036758725.1 Lacibacter sp. | reverse complement strand
AGAAGAATATATGGTGTATGATCCCACTACAAGGGAATTAAAAAGTCATGAACAAAAAATTGTAAGTGAAGGGCAAAAAATAATTAAGGATAAAGTAAAAGCAGAAATGCACCAGGCAGTGGTAGAAGTTGGCACTGATATTTGTCATGATATCAATGAAGCCTATACCGATGTTGCTTTGTTGCGTAATACAATCAGTGGTATAGCTGGTAATCTTGGACTAGCTGTTGGTGCAAGCGGAACACATCCCTTCAGTCACTGGCAGGATCAATTAATTACAGATCATATCCGTTATAATCAACTTGTAAATGAATTACAGGAAGCAGCAAGAAGTAACCTCATCTTTGGTTTACATGTGCATGTTGGAATGGAAAACAGAAAACTGGCCATTCACCTTGCAAATTCTGCCCGTTACTTTTTACCGCATGTTTATGCGTTAAGCACCAACTCTCCTTTTTGGGTAGGAAGAATGACCGGGTATAAATCTTACCGTACAAAAGTGTTTGATAAATTTCCACGTACAGGTATTCCTGAATATTTCGACAGTATTGAAGCCTATGAGAATTATGTTACTCTTCTTATAAAAACAAATTGCATTGATAATGCAAAGAAAATATGGTGGGACCTGCGTGTTCATCCTTTTTTTAACACCATTGAATTCAGGATTTGTGATGTAACATTAACAGTTGCAGAAACGATAGCTATTACAGCATTGTTTCAGGCAATTGTAGCTAAACTTTATAAGCTTAGAAATAAAAATTTAAATTTTATACAATACCAGCGTGCATTAATCAATGAAAATAAATGGCGTGCCAGCCGTTATGGAATTGATGGTTATTTAATTGATTTTGGAAAAGAAGAAGAAGTAAATACTCGAGCACTGATTTATGAATTACTTGATTTTGTTGATGATGTAGTTGATGATTTGGGTTGCAGAGACAGGCTGAATTTTATTCCTAAAATGATGGAAAACGGAACCGGTGCCGACAGACAATTAAAAGTTTATGAAGAAACCAAAAGCTTAGAAAGTGTTGTTGATTATATTGGTCAGCAATTTTTGGAAGGGATTTAAACTATCATACAATTATAAAACAAAGCGACTACAACATTCAAGTGTGTCGCTTTTTTTATTCTTCAAAATAAGCTACAGTACCTCCTACCCAATCTTTGTCTTTATTATAACGTACCCCAATCATTTTACCTTTACTCATACGTGCAAGGTTAACTGCACAATGTGGCCTCTCATCGCCTTCGGGCCAAACATACATCATACGGATTTCAACTTTAGCCGGCTCACCTGGGGTTTCAATTACTTCAGCATATTTTACTTTACGTTGCAGGATATAATTTTCAGGATCTTCAATTGAATCAATATCTTCTTTTGTAATATCAATTTTTACACCTTGTCCGGCAAAAGAAAACAAAGGTTTCAAAACATAATTAGCCAAACTATCCGGCAACTCTTTTACTTCATTTAAGAAAAAAGTTTGTGGTACATATTGATGATTGATAAATGGCAATGTGTATTTACTTATCCGGTAAAACCAATTAGGATGTGGCATCCATTCAACATCAAGATCTTCTGTAATATCAACTACTGAACCTAAAGATTCTTTATTTGCTTTAAGATCATCAAAAATGATACGGTTGTAAATGCGTTTAATTTCAACTTTCTTCTCATTCTTCATATAATACAACTTTCTTCCCTCCTGTATGAGTTTGGTTAAACAAACCACTTCAATTCCTAAATAATCTTTTGTACAATAAAAATCAATCCTGGTTTTTTGTTCTTCGGGTTTTATTTCAAGAAGAATAACTTGTTCAACTTCAAAGTTTCCAACAATGAGTTTACGAAGCATTTCAATATAAGTTTCATTCGTATACCCATTGAGGTAATGACTTAAATTGGAAGGAATTGGAAAATGTTTTTCCAACACTTCGGGGTAATAAACCTGGAAACCATATAAAGTGGGGAAACCCTGCATTTCAATTAACTGTGGTTCTAACTCACCTGCATCATTTATACATACGCCAAAATCAAACGAAATCATATGAGCAATCTTAGATTCATTTGGAACCTTTTCCCCTTCAGGGATTGCCTTTTCTGTTAATTTTATAAAATTAGGATCGCAAATAACATCAATTATACTTTCACAGGCATGCAGCAGTTTATCTTTAAACTCTTTATCTACAAATACCGGTGTTTCACAAATTCTGAATTCAATTGCTCCCGGATGCAGGCTATCGAGATCTTTTAAAAATGCCTGATATTTTTCTAAAGTAAATTTTTTATTGAATTCGTTTCGTATAGCTTGTATCATAGAAGCTGTTTTGTCTTCTAAATGTATCAGATTTTTTTTAAACCAAAAGAATTTTAAACAAAAACTGTATCCTTTGATAACACGGAATGCTTCAGGAAATTTGGAAGTATGTGAGAATAAGTAAGCAGTATTTTATCAGGATCTTCCAGGTGTTCAATCATGCTTTTCCATTTTTCATATCCATGATTGTCAATTACAGTTTTCTTCTTTTCTTCTGTTTGAAGGTACATGCTCATACCAATTGCATCAGCTTCAGGATGAAACTGTGTGCCTATCATATGTTCATTAAAACGCACAGCCATGATGGCTCTTTCAAAAGGTACATGTGGCCTGTTTTTTTCAATACAAAGCAGTTTTGATCCTAATTGTTTTAAGCGTTCGTATTTAGGCTGTATAACTTGGTAATCCCTGCTGTCAACAGCATATAAAGGATCACGAAGGCCTTTAAAAATATATTCCTCATCAGCACCCTCAATTAAATGTGCAGGGAATACTCCAAATGCTGTTGATCTTCTTTTGCACACTTGCCCAATATCAAAATACCTGCTGGCAAGTTGAAATGAATGACAAATAAAAAAAACGGACTTCTTTTTTAAATTCAACGGATCTTCATTCC
The DNA here is from genome assembly GCA_036758725.1 of Lacibacter sp. Lineage (GTDB taxonomy): Bacteria > Bacteroidota > Bacteroidia > Chitinophagales > Chitinophagaceae > Lacibacter. The sequence continues at coordinate 3,458 of DAIOWB010000166.1, read as the reverse complement.
AGATATTTACCTGTGAAATCCAGTTGAAAAATGCATTTTCCCACTTTGTGCCCTCGCTTTCCAATGGGCTACCAGGGCCACCAGAAGAAATATAACAATCGTATGAAAGATCGGGAAGTTCAATTTTACCTCTCACATCAAATTCATCCCATTCCAGATCCAAATGATGATTCTCTGCAAATTGATTTAAAATTTCACGTATACATCGCATACCCTGATTGGCTACACCATCATATAAATCAAGAATTGCGATACGAATATTTCCTGAACCGCCATTTGCCATAGCCGCAAAATTATCGAAAAATTAATGTTGAATCGTTCTTTCATCTATCCACAAATGTGGAAATAAAAAAGCCCCAAATTAGTGTTTAACTTTTTGGGGGCAGTGCAAAATCCGGGGCTTTTTTTATTCTATTGAATTTAGAAATGAAATCATAAGGTTTTTAAGTATGCCTGGATAGATGCGAGGCTTGATAGTTCAGGTTTAATAAAACTTACCATATTCGTAGCTGTTATTTCTTCTTTTACTCCCAAATAATAACTGCCACCTACTTTTGAAATGGATATCATCTTCACACTCTGATTTGACGGGATATTAGGGGCTGAAAAAGTACGGGTAGATAAATTCCCTGATAATTGAACAACTGAACGGTAATTTTTAAAAACCACATATACTGCTGTGTTTGCATTTGAAAACAAATCAGGTAACACAGTTTTTATTTCAACCTTAGGTTGACCGGTTTCTAATACTTTATTAACATTCACCCATCCTTGTTTTAATGTTTCAACCAAATAACCTTTTAGAGCAGGTGTTACATTTGTATATTCCCAGAGTTTAACGTTACTGCCGTCAGTTGCCAAAACCCAGTTATAGTTTAAAGAATTAGTAACAGTAAGTTCATTACCATAATAAACCTGCATATCCTGTTTTAAATTGGTATCAGTAAAACGGATCAATATTTTTTTGTTGGATAACAAAGTAACAGGTTGTCCGTTTGAAGTAATCCTTATAAATAAAGCCCCGCCCGATTCAAGTGGAATTCTGTTGGAAACTGTGGGGATACCATAATTTATAAAGTCACCTTTATTTTGTATTAATTTGTATTCTACTTTGATATTTTGAGTTACGGCTGCACCATTTAATAAAAAGCTACCCGATGGAAAAATAATCTGAAACCCTGAGCTTGATGAAATAATTGTATCAACTGCAGAAGTTAACAATTGAGCTGTAAAACTACTTTCAAGATTTTTTGATAAAATAAGCACCTGATTTGATGATGTAATGTTGCTGCTCCACGCACTATCTAATTGTTCCCCGTTATTTGGAACAAAAACATTTGAATCTTTTTTACAGGAAAAAACGAATAATATCAAAAGTGAAAAAGATAGTTTTAAAATATTTTTTTTCATAATCTGAATTTAAAAAGGTGTTTTCCAGGGGTAGTTGAAACTTCCGTAATTATTTGATCTTAATTTTATCTGAAACGCTGCCTTTCATTATGTAAATTATACCGTAATCCCAATTGCATTCCTGATATAAAGTATCGTTGATTTACAACATTTGAATTTTGTGTAACAGGTTTAAAATTATACCTGAAATAAGGCTCAGCAAAAACCTGCAACCGTTCATTCATACGTTTATACACCGCTATACTTCCCATAAAACCAATACCTATATTATGCCTCCAGTTATTAGCTGCACTTCCCTTAGCGGTTGTAATTTGTACAGGATTGTATCCTGTATCTAAAATTGATCCTTTATAAAACGACGCAATGTTTATAACAGGGCCGGCATTAATTGCAAAAGAAAGCAAATCAGGATTTCCAAATTCATATGAAAACATGATTGGCAAATCAATAAATCTGTACCTGTTATAAAAAGTACGGTACCGTGTACCGGTTTGCTCAAAATAGGTTGTATCTCTTATAAACAATGTATCACCGGGAGCACGGATAATTGTACGGATAGTTATAATTTGAGTTAGTTGTTTTTCATTTTCATTAATCACCCTCAGGCGCTCATTGATCTGTGAATAATTAAATCCGGCTTTTAAAAGCATTTTTTCATTGATGTTTTTTGCAATACGTACACCAGTACTAAATCCATTTCGGTTATCTTCTGTTGTTCTACGTTGTGCCACATATCCATTGAATGCAGATGTGTTAGAAAAACTTCTTAATGTATAATCAGGTGAACCATAAACTTCAATATATAAATCATTACGGCGTGGGCCACTTATTGTAGGACAGCTGGGTTTATTATTTGGTTGTGGTACATTTCCAATATTAAAGTTCCTTTTTGAAAATTTAAAAGCAGCAGGATCAGTAAAATTTAAAGCCCACTCTTTAACTACTGTTTTTACGGAAGGCATTACGAGATCAGGATTTTTGTCTTCAGTAATAAATGTAATTGAAGATTGTTTGTTGTTAACTCGTTTGTTAAATACAGTTTGATTAAATTTATTTCTGTATTTCAAATCACTATCTTTTATAACAGCAGTTGATGTGTTAACTGAAGTAGAAATATTGTTCTTATTTTCAACATTTTCAGTTTGCAATTGATTGTCTGCAGGAATGTTTGAAGCTTTTCCAATTTCTTCTTTTTCAGTTCCTGTATTTATGTTTTGTGCTTTTTGAATTTTATTTATTTCGGTTGAATTTTGATTTTTATTTTCCTGTTGAATTTTTATTTTTTCATTTTTAGTTGAATAATCTTTTACGTTTTTGTTATTTGAAACAGCATTCCATGTTAAATAGGCAATACCTGTTAAAGCAAGCAAGGCAATACCAGTTAAAAAATAACGCCTGAAGAAGAAAAACCCTTTTTTATCTGATTTGTCTTTTTCACGAATGCGTTCCCAAACGTGCATCGGAGCACCGGAGTCATACGACTTCAGTTTGTCCTTAACAAAATCATCAAATAATTTATCTGTCATACCGCAATGCTTTTTTGAATTTTCTGAATTTCATTTTGTAAATATCTTCTTGCCTTAACTAATTGAGATCTGGATGTACTGTCTTTAATGTTGAGCATAGCTGCTATTTCTTCGTGGCTGTATCCTTCTATCACGTGAAGGTTAAAAACCAGTTTATAACCATCCGGCAAACAATTAATCATTTTCATTAGCTCTGCTTCATTTAAATGCGTATAAACTAATGGGTCCTGTGTGCCAGCATTAGAAGTATCTGGTTTTATTTCATCAAACTTTACACGTTTTTTCTGACAATTTTTTAAAGCTGTATTCACAACAATTCTTCTAATCCAACCTTCAAAAGATCCCTCAAATTTGAACTGAGATAGGTTTTTGTAAACTTTTATAAATGCATCTTGTAAAATATCTTCAGCTTCCATTCTATCGGTTGAATATCTGAGACATACGGTAAGCATTTTACCTGCAAACCTCTCAAAGAGCATTCGCTGGCATTGCTCATCATTTTTGATGCAGCCGTGGATAAGT
>DAIOWB010000165.1:0-6420 GCA_036758725.1 Lacibacter sp. | reverse complement strand
TGAAGAATCCTATTGAACAATTGCAAAAAGTGTTTGACAGCCGGGTAAGGCTGGGCATTATGAGTGCTCTCATGGTAAATGAAGAGGTAAGCTTTAATGAATTAAAAGAATTGATTAAGGTTACCGATGGCAATCTTGCAAGCCATCTCAAAGCGTTGGAAGATAACAGCTACGTAAAAGTGAACAAGGGATTTATAGGAAGAAAAACCAATACAACGTATGCTGTTACTAAAGCAGGAGAAAAAGCTTTCAGGCAGCATATTGACGCATTGGAATTAATGATCAGGCAAATGGGGAAATAATTTTTTTATCCTTCTACTTTGAAAAACAAAGTGCATCTTTTAATAATATAAAAAAACAAAAATGGAAACGCAACAAGCACAATCGTTCTGGGAACGTTATAGTATTTTATTTAAAGCAATGATGGTAGGATTTCTTATGCTCGTTTTGTTAATACCTACTGCTTTTATTCAGGAACTGGTAAAAGAACGTCAGGACAGGCAAAAGCAAGTAATTGATGAAGTAAGCTCAAAATGGGCATCGTCTCAAACTGTTACCGGACCTTTTCTTCTTATACCTTATATAGAATCACAAAAAGATGACAAAGGAAAAATTGTACAGATTAAACGGCTTATCCATTACTTACCTGAACAATTAAATATTGATGGAAAGTTATTGCCTGAAATCAGGCATCGCAGCATTTTTAAAATTGTTTTATATAAATCTGATCTAACAATAAAAGGAAAGTTTCTTCCTGTTCATTTTTCAACGCTTGGTGTTGATCCTGCTTCAGTATTATGGAATGAAGTGCGTATTTGTTTTGGTATAACTGATAACAGAGGTATATCCGAACAACTTGAACTAAACTGGAATAATATTGCTACTCCTATGGAACCTGGTATTGCTACAAATACAATTGCTGTTTCGGGAGTAAGTGCGGTATTAAAAAATGGCATTTCACTAAAAGATGTTGAACAAACTTTTCAACTTCATTTAAGGCTTAATGGTTCTGAACGATTATACTTTACGCCACTGGGAAAACAAACTACTGTACAATTACAATCTGAATGGAAAGATCCTGCATTTGACGGAAAGTTTTTACCGGTTCAATCCAATGTAGATGAGAAAGGATTTAAAGCAAACTGGAATATTCTTCATTTCACAAGAGCTATTCCACAAATATGGAACGAAGGAAAACCTGAAATTAATGAAAATGCATTTGGAGTTCAACTTTTGCAGGGAATGGATTCATATAGTAAAACAATGCGAACAGTGAAGTATGCTATCCTCTTTATTTCACTTACTTTTTGTTTGTACTTTTTTATAGAAATACTTAAAAGAAGAAGTGTACATCCATTGCAATATGTTTTAGTAGGACTTGCTCTCTGCGTTTTTTATACATTATTGCTTTCTGTATCTGAATACTTAAATTTTAACCTGGCTTATTTAATTGCCTCAGCTGCTACTATTGGATTGATTACTGCCTATACTCAAAGTATTTTCCGGAATTGGGGAATTGCTGCAGCCTTTTTTGTTTTTCTTACTGCTTTATATGGTTTTATTTATATCCTTATTCAATTACAGGATGGCGCTTTACTGTTTGGAAGCATCGGCTTATTTATACTGCTGGCAATTGTAATGTATTATTCAAGAAAAATTGATTGGTATGGTGGAATAAATGATAGTAGTTCAGAAAATTAATAATGTTTAAAGAAATAAAAATGTCATTAGTTCATTGAATTTGTTGCAAATTTTTTCCCGCAAATTGCATAACTGATCTTTATTATTGGTCATTAAAACACAAAAAAATCCCTGCTCATTGAAATGAGCAGGGATTTTTTATAATCAATAATTTTTTTTAAAAATCAAATCCTAATGAAATATGCAATTTGGGTTTTTCATTAAAGAAACCATTCATTGGCCAACCGGCATCAAAACGAATGAAATAACCAAGCAATGTACTTCTGGCCCCAAATCCATAACTACCAAGAAAGGGCCCAATGCCTGGTGCTCTTGTTACAACAGTAAGCGGACTTCCCGGTTCACTATAAGTAACTTCTGGTCGGCCAATTTTATTATATCTTCCGTTCCATGCAGTTCCTAAATCAAAAAACTGAACAACCTGAAAGTTTCTTAAAAAAGCATTATTAATAGGCCTGTTAAATAATGTAGCAAAAACAGGCAAACGTAATTCACTGTTAATCACCATTGCATTATTTCCATTAGCTACATTTTGTGTAAAGCCACGCATACTAACCGCTAACGATTCATATACATAACTCTGATCAGGTGCCGGCCTGTTACTTGTATTAAAATAACGTTGTTTGGCAACACCATTTCTTACAACATCATTAGATCCTAACATTAACCAGCCATCAGTACCACCCAGGTAGTAAATAAATTTATTATCACCCCATGAAAAATCGGCAGCAGCACGAACTGCCCAAATAAAATTGCGGTAGATTTTTAAATAATGCCTGCCATCAAAACCAAAATTAAATGTTACATCACCGGGGCGCTCAGCAAAATTGCCTCCAAGCCTGTTAAATAATTCTACCCAGCCTTTCACTCTTAATCCATTCCAGATGTTTGATGCAGGATTGATTGTATTATCATGAACAAACTCTATTCTTCCTAATGCAAAGTTTTCATAATAGTTTGGTTCTTTTAAAGATAAGGGGAACTGGTCATCACTTTTTATTTGATAAAGATCTCTGCGTATACCACCAACGAGTCTTAAGCTTTGTACTTCATTAAACGGATAGCTGAGGTTCCCCTGGTAAACACTGATGATTTGATTAATAGGGAAAGGGCCTCTAGGTGTACTTAATCCAGTTGAAGTAATAGAACGGTAATAAGATAATCCCCAATCAATTCTGCGTTTAATATTATCAAAACGCATAAAAATTTCATTATCCTGTAACCCATAATTAATTCTGAAAGCGCCTGTAAATTTATAGTCTTCCATAAATTCCATAGCTCCAACTCTGGTCATTCCGTTAAGCGGATTAAAGTTGCCCAAGTTAACAGGGCCATTTGCACCTGAATATGGTTGAAAACGATTAATTAAAAATGCTCCGTTTGATAAAAAGTTGGTTGTAATATTATCAATAAAATATTTTTTCTTGTAAGGGAACAAACGCATCCGGTTTAAAACATCTTCACGGGTTTGCATTTTTAATCCCATCAGTTTCTCGCCAGCTTTGGCCGAGTCTTGTTGAAATTCTGTTTCAAATAAATCGGTTGGTTTTGTTTCGGTAATTACACTATCCTGTATATCGGTTCGTTGTTGTGTATCTTCTCCAATAATTTTATCAAGCCTTGTTGTGCGTTTAATATATTCTGTTGGCCGGGCATTTACATTACGTTTACGCAATACATTTTCATCTACTTTCAGTTTATACAAAAACTTAAATTCACCCTGGCGATTTACTTCTGTTACTTGTCCGTTATCGCCTGCAATTCTTGTTTCTAATACACTGCTTTGGTAATTGGTAATAGGGAATGTATATGAACTGTCGTCTGTTACACGGTAAGTAAAAACAGAATCGGGTTCAGTTTTGTTCCATGCTTTTAATGTAGAATCTATTTCTTTGTCTTCCGGATTTCTTAAAATCTCATCACCAATTTTAAATACCGTATCTACACCTGCAGCTTTGGTGCTGAAGAATCCTGCCCATCTGTTACCAATTCCATTTTCATCACTAATAAAAGTAAAGTGATTGGTATTGTATTGTGATGGATAACGGGCATTGCCGTATTTAATATTACTGAGTTGTGATATTTGTTTGAATTCTGATTTGTTCCAGTTATCAATAAGAAATACATTATAGCGGTTGCGTGGTAACACCGTATCGCCTGTTGCGGCATTGGGCGATGGACGATTACTTGAGAAAATAATTCCTGTTTTGTTTGGGAAAGCAACAAAGCTTGCATCTAAATCATCAAACACATCATTGGTAATTTGTTCCAGCTTTTGTTCTTTGATTTTATAAACAAACACATCACTCTGTCCGCCTTTTACAGCACTCATCACCAATGTATTCGGATCGAGCATGTATTGCATGTCATTCACCTGTTCAAAAGGCAGTTCTACATTTTTTGTTGTTTTGATACGTGTAAACGCATCATACACACTTAATAATACTTTCCCTTTTTCCCATACAATAAAAGCAACTCTTGTTCCTTTTGGATCCCATGCCATTAATGGATAATTAGGATTTGCTTTTTCTTCCAGGTTACGAACGCCACTTTTCCATAATGTTTTTTCAGAAATAAAATTTTCGTTGAGAATCACTTTGGTTTTACCTCTGTTAAATTCTACAACAGCATAGTTGAAGCTTTTTGGATTGGGATTTGCCTGAAAGCGGAAATAATCTTTTTTTCCAATTTCTTTTGGAACGGTTAACCGTCCGCTGGGAATATTTCTTCTTGCTCTTAGGTCTTTAAAATATTTATCACGGTTGTATTGCATAAAATCTTTCAATACAACTTTCAATTTCTTTTTTGCAATGGTTTGTGTAGCCCTGTTTACATTTTTATAAATACGGCTTAGGTATAACATGTAGGTTACATTTTCCCTGCGGTATTTTTCTTCTATATAATACCAGAATGCATGGCCTGCAAGCACGGGTTGTTCATACGCAAACTGGTAAAAGTTTTTGTAACTGTAACCAATCATGGCACTTTTTAATTCATTATCCAGTTTAGTACTCCAGTTTTCGGCTGCATAGGAAATGTAACCATCAGTCATCCATTTAGGTAAATCAAGTAATGCCTGGTTTTGTGCAAACTCACCTAAATCATCACCAAACAACATGGTTTCAACCAATACTTTTGCAATGCCTTGTCTTATTTGCCTGCGTAAGTCGTTATGATCTCCATTATAATAAATAACCAGTTTGTTATTTACCAGTTTGGTTAGCCCTCCTGCATTAGGAATATCAAGACCAATTCCAATGTTTGATTGTTTGTAATCATTAAAGTTGTTATAGAGAACAATGTTTAAGCGACGTTGAATTCCATACTCTACAAATTCTTCCATAAAAGGCAGTTCTTCTTCGGCAGCTTGTGTTACAAATTTTGCAAGCTCCAAACCATTTTGAGTGTAATGCACATTAAAGTTTGGGCTCTGGTAAAAGTTCCATTTAAACTTGGTAAACTGTACACGGTTTTTCCCAAACTCAACCATATTCACTTGTGCAAAACCGGTTTTGCTGAATAGAATAATCGTAAAGATTGAAACTATAAAATATTTGGAAAAGCTCTTCTTCTGAATTCGCATATTTTCGTGTTGTGTTAATTGAAGATTGAAGGTATTTAACCTTTATTTAAAAATACAAAAATCAATTCATGTTCACTGTTAAAGCTTTTACTTTTAGCCCTGTTCAGGAAAATACCTATCTCCTTTATAACGAACAAGGTCATGTTTTGATTATTGACCCCGGTTGTTATTTTGAAGAAGAAAGGGAAGAACTAGGCACTTTTCTTAAACAAAATAATCTCAAGCCTCAGCTTTTACTCAATACGCATTGCCACCTCGATCATGTTTTTGGTAATAAATGGATTCATGAAACTTATGGTTTGCTGCTTCATATTCATCCAAACGAAAAACAGGTTCTTGATTTTGCTCCCGCAAGCGGTTTAATGTGGAGCCTGCCATTTGATAATTACAATGCAGAAATCAATTATTTAAAAGTTGACGAAGAAATACAACTGGATGAAGACCGCTTAAAAGTATTATTTGCTCCCGGTCATTCCCCGGGTCATGTTTGTTTTTATTGCGAAGCACAAGGATTTGTTATTGGGGGTGATGTGCTCTTCAGGCAAAGTATTGGAAGAACAGATTTGCCATTAGGAAATCATGCAACACTCATCAACAGCATTAAAACCCGGCTTTTTACTTTACCCGATGAAACCATTGTATACAGCGGGCATGGCCCTTCTACAACAATTGGCTATGAAAAGAAGCACAATCCCTTTTTATCCGACTGATATATATTTTCCCAGAAAAGGAATTTTTTGTAATTCTTTCTTTTCAACCCTGGAAATAAAATAAGTAAACCCGGCAAGAAAAACAGTACCGCTGATAATGCTGAACCAAAGTGGCGGATAGAAATAGGTTAATGTACGATGTACAAGTACAATTAGGGTAACTAAAACCAGGTATGCAATCATTTTCTTTTTTGCATACGGAACAGGATAATATTTTTGGCCCAGTATATAACTCACAATCATCATAAACAAATAGCAACTGAAAGTGGCTATAGCTGCACCCCAATAATGAAATTTTGGAATCAGTAAAATATTTAAACCAATTGTAATGATTGCACCAACAATGGTAATGGCAGCACCATACAAATTTCTATTGGTAAGTTTATACCAGATGCTGAGATTATAATAAATGCCCAGCAAAATATT
>DAIOWB010000164.1:0-6446 GCA_036758725.1 Lacibacter sp. | reverse complement strand
TAATGCAAATGTGATTATTACAACGGCCTATAATCAAATAGATTATTTCCGCAAGGCAATGCATCTGTCGGCAGTTGATTATTTACTGAAACCAATTTTGAAGGAAGAGCTGGAAGAAGCTATTCAGAAAGTAAAAGAACGGATGGAAACCCAGGAAGTGGCTAATGATATGGAGAGGCCGGGTGCGCAGCAAAATAAAAATCCGATCCTTGACTTTTCCTGTGCAGTAGGTAAGTTGTTTTTAAAGCATGAGCAGATTGTTTATATAAAAGCAGAAGGGAACTATTCCCGTTTTTTTCTAATTGATGGGAAAAATGAATTAGTAACGGAAAGCCTGAAACAACTGGAAGAAAAATTAAAGGATGGTGCTGTGATCAGAGCAGACCGCAGTCATTTCATAAACCGGAATTATGTACAGAAGTTAGTAGTTAACTCTAATCGCTGTTATTTTCTTTCTTCTGTGCCTTATGCTTTTGTGGAGTTAAACGAAACAGGGATTAAAACTTTAATGAAAACTGAAGCTTAACAGAAGCAGGTAAAATCAGGCTTTCACTGGTACACTATGTATAGCCGCTGCCATATCCTTAATTAATGAAGCATCTTTTTCAATTGCATTGCCAATCACAATAACATCAGCACCTGCTTTACAATTGCGGTATGCTTTTTCAGGATCAAGAATACCGCCACCTACAATTAAAGGAACTTCAATTTGCTGTGCTACACTTTGAATCATACTTTCAGTGATAGCTCTCTTAGCGCCACTGCCCGCATCCATATAAATTACTTTCATACCCAGCATTTCACCGGCCATAGCTGTGCACATGGCAATTTCATTTTTATCTGCCGGCAGTGGAGAAGCATTACTTATATACGATACTGTTGTTGGGGCGCCACCATCAACTACCATATAGCCAGTAGAAATAATTTCCAACCCACTTTGTTTTACAAAAGGAGCCGAAATTACATGCTGGCCGATTAATAATTCAGGATTGCGGCCTGAGATGAGTGAAAGGTATAACAGAGCATCGGCATACTTACTTACTTGTGAGGGGCTGCCCGGAAATAAAATTACAGGAATGTCGCTGGAGGCTTTAATCTGCTGAACAGCTTCATCGAGCTGGTTAGAGATCACCAAACTGCCTCCAACTAAAAAATAATCTACAGCAGCTTCAATTGAAAGCCTGACTAACTGATCTACAGATGTTGCAGTTACTTTGTCGGGGTCAATTAAAACGGCGAACGATTTCTGTCCTTTCCTTTTCTTTTCCTTTAATCCTGTATAGATGTTTTGATTCATTCAGTTCTTCTGATTGCTGCAAAAATGCAAAAAAATGTTTGAGGATGAGCATAAATAGAGGTTTTTGTTTTTTTTAACCGAAATGGGGTTAAAAAAGGGTAAATACCGGGTTTTGGACCAAGCTGCTAAAATCTTCGGTTACTTTAAAGCGTTAGTGCTTTTTTCGGTTACTCCCACCCTGAAATTCACTACTGGCAAGGCTAAGGGAATTATGTTGAAACAACCAAGTATTTTTCCCCTTTTCAGATTCTTTTTTTCCGGCAAACAAGCTTTGCACATGCAAATGCAATGCTGTATTGATTTTGCTGTTGATTTCCACAGTCTGTTAATATTTAGGTCTTTGGGTGTATCACTTGAAAAAATATTTTCGTACTCTTTCGGTTAACGATTTCTTAACCTTACTAACCCAAACGAACAGAACATATGGCAAGCAAAAAAAAACCAATTAAGGGACTGCAGTTCAGTCGCCGATTTACAAAAGAAGGGGTATCTCCCTTTGATCTTTTTGAATACGATTATCGTACTTCAATCATACGCAATCCTTCAGGTGAAATTGTGTTTGAAATGAATAATGTAGAAGTTCCAAATCATTGGAGCCAGATTGCTACAGATATTCTTGCACAAAAATATTTCCGTAAAGCCGGAGTTCCACAACCAGATGGATCATTGGGAAGAGAAACAACTTCTAAACAGGTTGCTCATCGTATGGCCAATTGCTGGAAAGTTTGGGGTGAACGTTATGGTTATTTTGCAAGCGAAAATGATGCACAGGTATTTTATGATGAATTAGTGTTTAGTATTTTAAACCAGATGTGTGTACCTAATAGTCCGCAATGGTTTAATACCGGCTTATATGAAACGTATGGTATTAAAGGAAAACCACAGGGACATTATTTTGTTGATGCCAATGATGGTGAGCTCAAGAAATCAACTTCAGCATACGAACGCCCCCAGCCACATGCGTGCTTTATATTAAGTGTAAATGATGACTTAGTAAATGATGGTGGTATTATGGATCTGTGGGTACGTGAAGCACGGATATTTAAATATGGTTCAGGTGTTGGTACAAACTTTTCTCAAATACGTGGCGAAAGTGAAAAATTAAGTGGTGGTGGTACATCAAGCGGGTTAATGAGTTTCTTAAAAATTGGTGACCGTGCTGCCGGTGCTATTAAAAGTGGCGGAACTACACGCCGAGCCGCCAAAATGGTTTGTCTGGATTTAGATCATCCTGAAATTATTGACTTCATTAACTGGAAAGTTGAAGAAGAAAAGAAAGTAGGAGCATTAATTGCATCCGGTTATTCAAATGATTATGAAGGCGAAGCTTACCGTACTGTTAGCGGACAGAACAGTAATAATTCTGTACGTATACCTAATGAGTTTTTTGAAAAATTAGAAAAAGGCGAAGACTGGGAACTGAAAGCAAGAACTGATGGCCGTACCATGAAAAAAATTCCTGCACAGGAAGTTTGGAACCAGATTGCTTATGCAGCATGGCGTTGTGCAGATCCGGGAACTCAGTTTGATACAACAATTAACGAATGGCATACATCACCAAAAGGTGGCCGCATTAATGCGTCTAACCCTTGCAGTGAGTATATGTTCCTTGATAATACAGCCTGTAACCTGGCATCAGTAAACCTGCGTCGTTTGTTTGATGAAGCAACACAGATTTTTGATGTGGAAGGTTTTGAATATGTGTGCAGGTTGTGGACTGTTGTGTTAGAAATTTCTGTGCTGATGGCTCAATTCCCATCTAAAGAAGTAGCTCAGCTTTCTTATGATTATCGTACACTTGGTTTAGGATATGCCAACCTCGGTTCAATGCTGATGGTAATGGGTATTCCTTATGATAGTGAAGAAGCCCGTGGTATTGCAGGAGCATTAACTGCTATCATGACCGGTATTTCTTATAAAACATCTTCGGAGATGGCATCGTTCCTTGGTGCTTTCCCCCGCTATAAAGAAAATGCAGAAGATATGTTACGTGTAATGCGTAACCACCGTGCTGCTGCTTATGATGCAGAAGATGCCTATACAGGTTTAAGCATTAAGCCGCTTGGAATTAAAGCACAGTACTGTCCTGATTATTTATTAACCAGCGCATGTAAGAGTTGGGATGATGCAGTTGAAATGGGAGAGAAGTACGGGTACAGAAATGCACAAACAACAGTTATTGCACCAACAGGAACTATTGGATTAGTAATGGATTGTGATACTACCGGTGTTGAACCCGATTTTGCATTGGTGAAATTTAAAAAGTTAAGTGGTGGTGGTTATTTTAAAATCATTAATCAATCTGTTCCTGCTGCATTATTAAAAATGGGTTACAGTGATAAAGAAAGTGAAGCCATTGTAAAATATGCAGTAGGTGCGGCTTCATTAAACGGTGCCCCACATATTAATCCGCAATCATTAAGTGAAAAAGGATTTATTGCAGAAGAAATTAAAAAGCTTGAAGCATCCATGGCCAGTGCTTTTGAAATAGGTTATGTATTTAATAAATATGCATTGGGTGAAGAATGTTTACAGCGTTTAGGATTTACACCGGATCAATACAATGATCATGAATGGAGTTTACTGGAAGCATTAGGATTTACTGATGAGCAAATAGATGAAGCAAACGATTATATCTGTGGTACCATGACCATGGAAGGTGCTCCATTATTAAAGCAGGAACATTATGCCGTTTTTGATTGTGCCAATAAATGTGGTAAGAAAGGGCAACGTTATATCCATCATAGCGGGCATATAAAAATGATGGCAGCAGCACAACCTTTCTTAAGCGGTGCCATTTCTAAAACCATCAATCTTCCAAACGAAGCAAATGTAGAAGAGATTGCTGAAGCTTATTTAATGAGCTGGAAGCTGGGATTAAAAGCTTGTGCATTATACCGTGATGGTTCAAAACTCAGTCAACCATTAAGTACCAAAGGTGATAAAAAGAAAAAAGCAGGTACTGGTTCTGAAGCTGCAAGTATAGAAGAAGAAGTTATTGAAAGCACCATGGTTGACATGGGTAAATTAACTGTTGAAGAATTATTAGAAGAATTAAGTAAGCGTGTACAATCATCTCCTGATACAAAACTTAAAAGAGACCTGGCAAGAATTGTTGAACGCAGAAAGTTACCGGCAAAACGCAGAGGCTTTACACAAAAAGCAAAAATAAACGGACAAGCTATTTTCTTACGTACAGGTGAATATGGTGATGGTACATTAGGAGAAATATTTGTTGATCTTGCAAAAGAAGGAAGTACACTCCGCAGTTTAATGAACAGTTTTGCTATAGCTATCTCAGTTGGGTTACAATATGGTGTTCCATTAGAAGAGTTTGTTGAAAAATTTGTGTTCACTAAGTTTGAGCCAAGCGGAATGGTTGATCATCCGAATATTAAATCAACTACTTCTATTGTCGACTTTGTGTTCCGTTGCCTGGCATATGAATATCTGGGTCGTACAGATCTGGTTCATGTGTTAGACAAACCTGAAGTTGCAAACACAGGCACCGATGATTGGGATGATATACCAACCGGTTTGGAATACGAAAAAAAAACACCTGAGTTAAGTGATATCCGTGTAGTGGGTGTTGTGCCATCTGCAGCGCAGGTACAAAAAACACAACGTAGTGTAAGCAATCCAATGAAAGTAGAAAACAGTCTGGATGCAATGAACACGGCAGCAAGGAACATGCAAAGCGATGCACCTACCTGTAATACTTGTGGACACATTACCATCAGAAGCGGTACTTGTTACAAATGTTTAAACTGTGGTAACAGCATGGGGTGTAGTTAAAAAAGTTTTTTAAAATAAGTTCAACAGAGGTTCCAATTATAACGCTCCGATTTATTTCGGAGCGTTTTTTTATTGGAAAGAAAATTACTCTGCATTATTAATTGTAACGTATTTCTACAAAGTGATTATCCCCAATATTCATAAACCAATGATAGGTTACTCTTATTTTTCAGAAAACCAATTCCTGAAATTTGATGCTTACCGGGTTGCAAGTTATTTTAGCATTTCAAATCCGAACCAATGAAGTATTTAAAAACAATCTCCCTCTTACTAATCACTATTCTTTTTTTATGTTCATGCGCCCGTACAATGTCGCCGTATGAAGCCGCAAACAAACCGCATGGAAAAAGATGTATGAGTATCAGATAAAAAAATTGAAATCCCGGTTCTTCCGGGTTTTTTATTTCAGTTAAGGTTCAATGCATTAAACTTCTTCCGGTATAAAATCTTATCATATTTTAAGTTTGAAAGGTTTTTCAGTTCATCAGAACTTTAAGTACTTTGCTGCCATTATTTACATCAGCAAAGATTTAAACCATGACAAAAAGAGTTCTTCTGTTTTTCATGTTGATTATTTTTCAACAGAGTTTCAATTTTATTTATGCTCAATTAGTAAGTGGCCCAATGCTTGGCCCGGTTGAATTAAGAACAGCCAAACTGTGGATAGAAGTGAAACCGGGTAGTAGTGTAGTATTGCAGTACTGGAAAAAAGGAGAAATAAAATCAGTGAAATGGATGGAGAAAAAAACAAACATGAATGATTGGTTTTCTCCGGTAGTATTTAATCTTGTAGGGTTAGAGTTCAATACAACTTATGAATATAAGTTCAGCTTTAACCAGAAAATGATTACAACTCCAACTAAAGTTGATGGAAGTTTTACAACTAAAGATTTATGGCAATGGCGAAAACCGGCTCCTGATTTTTCTTTCTTAACCGGCTCTTGTGCTTATTTTAATGAACCCGCTGTTGACAGGCCCGGAAAGCCCTATGGTGGCGATTCCTCCATTTTTGAAAGCATGGCTAAAGAAAAAGCAGCGTTCATGCTTTGGTTAGGCGATGCATGGTACACAAGAGAAGTAGATTATTTTGATGAATGGGGTTTATGGAACCGTGCAAGTCATGACAGAGCAGTACCGGTATTACAAAACTTTTTAAAATCAACCTCACACTTTGCCATTTGGGATGATCATGATTATGGCCCCAATGACATTGGCATGAATTATATTTTAAAAGACAAATCAAGAGAGGTGTTCATGAATTATTTCATTAACCCATCATATGGCATGAACAACCAAGGCATTTATTCAATAGTAAGTTATAGTGATGTAGATGTGTTTATGATGGATGATCGTT
>DAIOWB010000163.1:0-6472 GCA_036758725.1 Lacibacter sp. | reverse complement strand
AAATGAAATGTTTTTAACACAGATCAATTAATTAACTTTTCAAGTTCTTTAATTTCTTTTCTATAAAAACAAGAATTCGTGTTTTATAAATATTTAAACTCTTAGTGTTTTAAAACTCTAATTTAAAAGAAAATACAGTCACCTTCGGTATTAGCAATTACTTAATTAAATAGATGAAAACATATCAGGCAATATTAAAGTCCCTTAAAACTTATTCATTTCATTTGATTTTACTTCCGGTTTTCTTTATATATATTGGGTATAATGAACTTTTTGGATTTTTACTACTTAAACCTACTTTCTATAATTTTGTGTTTATATTGTTTAGTATTAGTATCTGTTTTCTTATAATTAAATTATTTCTAAATTCATCACAAAAATCAGCAGTATTTACATTTATTCTATTTGTACTTATTCTTGGTTTTGGATATTTGCATGATACATTAAAAGAATTATTTCCAGGATCTTTTATCAATAAATATAAATTTCTGCTACCCTTGCTTTCGTTATCTCTGCTTTTCTTATTTGTTTATTTTAAAACACTAAAAGCAAATTTAACCGGAACTACACTTTATTTAAACTCGTTAATGATAGTATTGAATTTATCAGAAATTCCGGCAAGTATTTATAAATATCATATTAATAAAGAAACAAAAAACTTAATAGATTACAGGTTTGCTGTTTATAATGAATATAACCCTTCAAAAATTGTCTCAGATTCTTTAAAGCCCGATATTTATTTTCTCGTTTTTGATGAAATGTCTTCTACAAAAGCCTTAAAAACAGCTTGGGATATAGATAACTCCAGAATCGATAGCTTCTTGACTTCTAAAGGATTTTATGTAGCTGCGAATGCAGAGTCAAATTATAGTTGGACAGTACATTCGATTTCCACCACTTTTAATATGGTTTATTTACCTAAAGCATTATTACCAGTATTAAATGATACTAAATCTTACTTCTGGTCTACAAATTCAGTTTTAAATAACTCTTTAACTTCAATTTTAAAAAAAGAACGCTATAAGATATTTCAATATCAACCAATTTCTTTTGATAATAAAGATTGGCCTCTTGAGCCAACTTTTAATCAATACAGAATATACCACTATTTCTACAAAACTTTACCGGGCAGAATCTACAGGGATCTTTTTTGGAATATTACATATACTAAACTTAATATTTTTTTTAAAAGTCAGTTAAAAACAGTTGAAGAAAGAAATAAGAAAAAAAACACTTACTTAAATTACACCATGTCAAAAGTAAAGGAAAGCACAACTTTTACTCAGCAAAATAAGTTTGTATACGGCCATTTTAGTATTCCACACGACCCCTTTATTTATGACAGTACTGGAATATTATTACCCCCGATTAAAACAGTTGTAACTGATAATAAAGATCTTTTAAGTAAATATAAAAATCAACTCTATTATGCTGATAAACTAATTATTGAAATTGTAACATACATTCAAACTCACAATAAAAAAAACACAATCATTATAGTAGAAGGTGATCATGGTTTCAGGTACTATACACACGAAGGGCAGAAACTCATGTATCAAAACATGAATGCTATATACTTCCCTGATAAAAAATATGATTTACTGTATGATTCACTTTGCCCTGCAAATACTTTCAGAATAGTATTAAATAAATATTTTGGCACGCAGTATACCCTATTGAAGAATGAAAGTTTTTTTGTACCTGAACAGAAAAAAAACTAAGAAAGAAAATAAGTTACAGCCAACTCATACCCTTTCAAACCCAATCCTATTATACTTCCCACAGCTTTTCCACTTACATGTGAAAGTTTTCTGAAATCTTCCCTTGCATGTACATTTGAGATGTGTACTTCTACAACGGGTGTTTTAATTGCAGCAATAGCATCACCTATTGCTACAGAGGTATGAGTATATCCACCGGGATTGAAAATAATTCCATCATAATTATACCCTACCCGTTGCAGTTCATTAATTAATTCACCTTCAATATTGCTTTGGTAATAATGAAAATCTACTGAAGAAAATTTCAGCTTCAACTCATTTAAAAAATCTTCAAATGACTTGTTACCATAAATATCTGTTTCTCTTTTTCCAAGCAGATTCAAATTGGGACCATTAATGATGGCTATTTTCTTCATATCGTAAATATAAGAAAAGCCCCTGATGCAGGGGCTTTCATATCAGTTCAAATTCTCTTTAATCATTTTTATAAAATCATCAAATAAATACCGGCTGTCATGCGGTCCGGGTGTACTTTCAGGGTGATATTGAACAGAAAATGCCGGACGATCTTTTAACCGAATGCCTTCAATAGAATCATCATTCAAATTCACATGTGTAATTTCAACATTGGCTGTTTTACGTACTGCTTCCGGGTCTACTCCAAAGCCATGATTCTGTGTGGTGATTTCACATAAACCTGTAATCATATTTTTTACAGGATGATTTAATCC
The DNA here is from genome assembly GCA_036758725.1 of Lacibacter sp. Lineage (GTDB taxonomy): Bacteria > Bacteroidota > Bacteroidia > Chitinophagales > Chitinophagaceae > Lacibacter. The sequence goes on along the minus strand of DAIOWB010000163.1, from coordinate 4,020 downwards.
TCTGTGCCCATGATGCATTTTGAAAGTTGGAATATCATTAGCCAAAGCCAACAATTGATGCCCAAGGCAAATTCCAAATGTTGGTTTCTTTTCGTTAATAATTGCTTTTACTGTTTCAATGGCATAATCCATACTTGCAGGATCACCGGGGCCATTTGAAATAAAATATCCATCAGGGTTAAAAGCTTTTAACTCATCCATCTTTGATTTTGCAGGGAAAACTTTCAGATATGCTCCACGGTCAACCATACATTGCAGAATATTCAGTTTAGTACCAAAATCCATCACTGCAATTCTTATTGGTGCTTTTTCATCACCCATAATAAAAGCTTCTTTTGTACTAACGGTGCTGGCTAATTCCAACCCTTCCATAGAAGGCACTTTAGCCAGTATTTCTTTCAATGTAGCTTCGTCCAGTATTTCTGAAGAGATAATACAATTCATTGCACCCTTTGTGCGTACATGTGTTACAAGCGCCCTGGTGTCCACATCTTCAATTGAAACAATGTTCTGCGCTTCTAAATATTGCTGCAATGATTGGTCAGCAAAATATCTTGAGTAACGATCTTCAAGGTTACGGCCAATCAATCCTTTAATCTTTACACTATTACTTTCAACATCTTTTACAAATGTGCCATAGTTACCAGTGTGCACATTATTCATAATTACAATCTGTCCGGTATAACTGGGATCAGTAAAAACTTCCTGATAACCTGTCATTCCAGTATTAAAACAAATTTCACCGGTTGTAGTACCAATTTTTCCAAATGCTTTTCCGTAAAAAACATTCCCGTCCTCCAGCATTAATATTGCTGATTGTGTTCCTGTCGGCTTGTGTGGTTGTGTCATAATTATGTGCAAAATAAAAGAGGCAGAACCAAATGTCCTGCCTCTTTATCAGATTTTTATTAACATGAATCTTATTCGGCTTCTTTTTCTTCTGTTTTTGTTTCTTCTGCTGGGGCAGTTGCATCCTGAGCTTTTTCTTCAGCTTTTTTCTTTGCACTTCCTGCACGACGTGTTTTCTTAGCAGGAGCCGCAGTTTCACCTTTTCCTTTACCGTAGATTTCATTGAAATCAACCAGTTCAATCATGGCTTTTTCTGCATTATCACCTACACGGATTCCCAACTTCAGGATACGTGTATAACCACCGGGGCGGCTGGCAATTTTTTCTGCTACCGTGCTAAACAATTCAGTTACCGCTTCTTTGTTCTGCAAATAACTGAATACAACCCGGCGTGAATGCGTTGAGTTGTCTTTTGCTTTTGTAATCAGTGGCTCTACCCATGTACGTAATGCTTTTGCTTTGGTTAAAGTTGTAACAATACGCTTATGTCTGATAAGCTCAATAGCAAGGTTTGTAAGTAACGCTTTTCTGTGAGAAGCGGTACGACTAAGATTTTTAATTTTGTCTCCGTGACGCATGACGTTTTTAATTTGACAATTGATAATTGATAATGAAAAATTATCTAACATCAATCTTTGTTATAAATAAGCTGTACCGTGTCAGGAATTACAGCCTTTTCCTAAATACTTATACTGTTGCCTTTCAAGTCTCCCCTTGGGGGAGATTTAGAGGGGCTCCTCTTTAATCAATATTATCTAATCCCATTTTCTGAAGATCCATACCAAAGTGTAAGCCTCTTTCGCCTAACACCTGCTCAATTTCAGCTAATGACTTCTGGCCAAAGTTGCGGAACTTCATCAGGTCTTCCTGCTCGTATTGTACCAACTCACTTAATGAGTTAATCTTGGCAGCCTTCAAACAATTGAATGCACGTACAGAAAGATCAAGATCTTCTAAAGGCGTCTTCAATACTTTACGTAACTGAAGCATTTGCTCATCAACCACATCTTCTTTCTTCTCTTCTTTATTATCAAACGTAATATTCTCATCTGTAATAATCATCAGGTGCTGAATCAAAATACGGCTTGCCTGTTTTACAGCATCTTCCGGATGAATAGTACCATCAGTTACCACTTCCATGATCAGCTTTTCAAAATCTGTGCGTTGCTCCACACGGGTATTTTCAATAGAATATTTTACATTCTTAATGGGAGTAAAAATTGAATCGGTTGCAATAAATCCAAAAACAGCTTCTTTTGGTTTATTATCTTCAGCCGGTACATAACCACGGCCTCTTGAAATATTGATTTCAATATCCAACTTCGCACTTGGGTCCATTGTGCAAATCAGTAACTCTGGATTCATTACTTCAAAACTCTGAGTAGCTTCTCCAATATTGGCAGCTGTAAACTCTGTTTTATTTTTAAGGCTTAAAGTAATTTTTTCATGATTTACTTCATGCTCTACATTTTTCTTAAAACGTACCTGCTTCAGGTTCAGGATCATTTCAACCACATCTTCCGTAATCCCTTTAATGGTAGCAAACTCATGGTCAGCTCCTTCAATTTTAATACCTGTAATTGCATAGCCTTCCAATGAATTCAGCAACACACGACGTAAAGCATTACCAATAGTAACACCATATCCCGGTTCCAGCGGACGAAATTCAAACTGTGCTTCAAAATCTGTTGCTTTCTGAAGTACAATTTTGTCTGGTTTAACGAAATTCAAAATAGCCATAAATGTTTTGTTTTACTTTTTTTAAATATGATACCAGCTATAGTATCTTTTATCAACTCCTGTTGTGTCACTCACTTATACGTTCGGTAATTCTTTTGAGCAAATAGCCCATTATTATTACTTACTGTATAATTCCACAATCAGTTGTTCCTTTATATTTTCAGGAATACTTTCTCTTTCAGGGAAAGCAATAAATGTTCCTTTCATTTCAGCTTCGTTCCAATCTAACCAGTTAAACTTTGGATTTTTTCCTTTCAGTAAACCGGTAACAGAAACATTTTCTTTGCTCTTGTCTTTTAAACTCACAACATCACCTGGTTTTAAACTGTAAGAAGGGATGTTCACCACTTCTCCGTTTACAGTAATGTGTTTGTGACTTACCAACTGGCGTGCAGCCGGGCGACTTGGAGCAATACCCAAACGGTAAATTGAATTATCCAAACGGGCTTCCAGCAAACGGATGAGGTTTTCACCAGTAACACCCTTTAAGCGTGCTGCTTCTTCAAATGTTTTGCGGAATTGTTTTTCTAATAAGCCGTAAGTGTATTTGGCTTTTTGTTTTTCACGCAACTGTAAAGCATATTCACCTAAAGTTTTACGCTTACGTTGTGCGCCATGCTGGCCTGGAGGGTTGCTGTTTTTGTTCAACCACTTACCATTACCCAAAATGGGTTCGCCAAAAATACGAGAGATCTTGGTCTTAGGACCTGTGTAACGTGCCATAGTTTATATTCATTTACGCTTTTTAGAAACCGGTGCATTGATCCGTAAAAGCGTTAAAAAATCAATCAAGCACCCTTTATTAAAATGAATGAATCTTGGCGATTCAAATATGTCTTAGGTACAAAATACGAAGTACGAGGTACGAAAAACGCACTTTGTACTTCGTACCTCGTACTTATATTAAACTCTTCTTTTCTTAGGAGGACGGCAACCGTTGTGAGGTAAAGGAGTAACATCTTTAATGTTTGTTACTTCAATGCCGCTCTGTGCAATGGCACGGATAGCACTTTCTCTTCCTGAACCGGGTCCTTTTACATATACATCAACACGTTTAACACCAGCTTCAAAAGCTTTTTTAGCTGCTTCTGCTGCTGCTACCTGTGCTGCATAAGGTGTGTTTTTCTTGGAACCTTTAAAGCCCATTTTACCGGCGCTGCTCCATGAAATAACCTGACCTTGTTTGTTGGTTAAGCTAATAATAATGTTATTAAAACTTGCAGTAACGTGTGCATCACCATGCGTTTCCACTTTTACCACTCTTTTTTTAGCTGCTGCTTTAGCGCTGAGCTGTTGTTGTTGTGCTTTTGCCATAATTAAATTAACCTAGGTAATCTTTTTTTATAATAATCCCGTTAAAAAAACGAAACCAGATCAACACTCCACCTGCACCTTGCATCTGTAATTGATCTGAAAGAACTGGTGCATATT
>DAIOWB010000162.1:0-6498 GCA_036758725.1 Lacibacter sp. | reverse complement strand
GAAATTGAAAGTGCCAGAATGAAAGTGGAAAGTTTACTCGAAGAATATAAATTCCGTGAAGCGTTATATGAAGTAATTGATTTAAGCAGAAAGGGAAATCAATACATGCAGAAAAAAGAACCTTGGATAGTGGCTAAACATCTGGCCCCCCCACCCCCCAAAGGGGGGATTTCAGAACCTTCAATTAAAAGTGAATCTCTAAATTCAGAGGACTCTAAGAACCCTCCTTTGGAGGGCAGGGAGGCTGCACAGAAAAGTATTGATAATACCATGCATTTGTGTTTACAATTATCTGCCAATCTTGCTATCCTTATTAATCCGTTTTTGCCCAACACAGCAAAGAAGATGATTTATATGATGAAAGTGGTAGAGAAAATGCTTGATTGGGAAAATGCAGGTAAACTAAAACTATTGAGTGTTGGTTATACCATGCGTGCACCTGAGTTATTGTTCAGAAAAATTGAAGATGATGAAATAAAATATCAGATGGACAAACTAAAAAGCGGAATGTTGAATGCAGAAAGCGAAACGCCAAAGACTGAAAATAAAAAGCAGTCTACAGAGAGCATTGAGCATTTGGCATTGAGCCTTAAGCCTGTTATTCAATTTGATGATTTTGCAAAGATTGATTTGAAAGTAGGAACCATCCTCTCTGCTGAAAAAGTGGAGAAAGCGGATAAACTTTTAAAACTAAGTGTTGATCTTGGTTTTGAAACCAGAACTATTGTAAGTGGTATTGCCCTGCATTTTAAACCAGAAGAAATAATAGGCAAACAGGTTGTAGTAGTTGCAAACTTAGCACCACGTAAAATGCGTGGTATTGAAAGCAATGGAATGATTTTAATGGCCGAGGATAAGGATGGTAAGTTACATTTTGTAAATCCGCAAGACTCAATCAATCCCGGGGCCCCGGTGAATTGATATGTTGCTGAAATGTTTCATAAAGTTTAAAATTGATTATGATAAACAACATAATTAATTACCCATAAAGTGGTGTGAAATAAAAGTACTGTTGCAATAATATAAAGAACCTGCTTTGTTTTTTGAATTGTTTGCGTTTTCATGATTTTGTTTTTAAAGGGTTTAGAAATAATTGTTTTAAATAAGACCCCTTTTAAATAAAAAGGTTTAAAGCAAAAGTTTGCTAAATAGTTCATGTTTTTATAATGAATTGTATAAAAACATAATAAGGTTAAGACAGTTTTCTATATTTGTTCAATAACCAGCTGATTGTATTCAACCACTACATATAATGAAACCGAGCTTGTAATGCGCCTTAACAAAGGCGATCAGCAGGCTATGTCTGAACTGTATGACCGTTTTTCGGGTGCTTTGTTGGGTGTAATTATGAAAGTGATTCCCGATCAGGCAACAGCTGAAGATGTATTACAGGAAGTCATGTTGAAGATCTGGAACAATATCGGCAGCTTTGATACGGCCAAAGGAAGATTATTTACCTGGATGCTCAATATTGCCCGAAATCAATCAATAGATAAAACAAGGTCTAAAAATTTTAAAAACAGTTCACAAAACTCTTCTATTGATGATTCCGTATATCTGAGCGAGACTATTTCATCAGGCAGCGGAAATGCAGATACTATGGATGTTCAAAGTTGGTTATTGCACTTGCCCGAAGAAAACAGAAAATTGATGCATCTTGCGTACTTTATAGGTTTTACGCAGGAAGAAATCAGTAAGGAATTAGATATGCCATTAGGAACAGTAAAAACAAAAATCAGGAATAGTTTGATATTATTACGAAAAAAACTGAATGTAAGCTAAAGTGGATTTAAGTTGTATCATACAATCAGGCGACCTTGAACTTTATGTGATGGGTATGCTTCCTCCCGAAGAGGCGAGCAAAGTGGAAACGCTTGCCCAATTATTTCCTGAAATCAAACAGGAAATTGATGCAATTGCTCAAACCTTTGAAGCTGGCGCTATGCAAATGGCAGTTACACCATCAGCTGCTGTAAAAGACAAATTAATGTCTGCTTTAAATGTAAAAACAGAAACTTCTTCAACTTCTGTTCCGGGCAAAGTGGTTGAAATGAAAACAAAAGCTGAGGAACGTTCATCGTTCAGCAAACTTTCAATTGCAGCATCATGGGGATTATTGATTTTACTTGGTGGGTTATCTGTTTATCTGTTTAATACGAATAAACAATTGAAGAATGATGTTGCAGCTATGCAACAAAATATAAGCGGTTATGAAAATCAAATGACCGGCCTCAACAAAAAAGTAAATTCTTACGAAATGTATCGCCGGCTTAAAACCGATTCTTCTGTTCAAACAATCATGCTGGCATCAGTAAAAGAAGGGGTAAGGCAACAGGCTGAAGTTTTCTGGAATAAAAATACAGGTGAACTCTTTATCGATCCTGCTTTTTTACCACAAACTCCATCGGGCAAACAATACCAGCTCTGGTTTATAGCAGATGGAAAACCGGTTGATGCCGGAATGATTAATATGTCTGATTCTGATGTTCTTCAGAAAATGAAAGAATGTAAAGGTGCCCAGGCATTTGCAATAACACTTGAAAAAGAAGGAGGCAGCCCAACTCCAACTATGGATCAAATGATGGTTCTGGGAAAAGTGAGTTAATTTTTTCTTCATTCATTTCTATTAAAAATTTACTGATAAAATCTGTTGAAGGGTTTCTTCAAATTGTATTAAATGCTATCTTCGACCTCAAATAGTTGCATAACTAACTAATTTTATTACTCGCAGATAACACAGATTTGCGCTGATCATAATATGGAATTGAATGACCTGACATATAAAATAAGAGGAGGGATATTTAAGGTACACTCTTCATTAGGACCGGGTTTATTTGAAAGTGTATATGAAGCAGCGTTAATATATGAACTTGCTGAAATGGGTTTATCGGTTCAATCTCAATTAGGAGTTCCCGTAAACTACAACGGAGTTATTCTTGAGTTAGGTTTTAGAATGGACATACTGGTTGAAGATTCAGTAATTATTGAAATAAAATCAGTGGAAACCTTAAAGGATGTTCATAAAAAGCAATTATTAACCTATTTAAAACTGTCGAATAAAATGCTGGGTATTCTTGTAAATTTCAATACATCATCATTAATAGATAAAGAAAGTTTAATCAGAATTATCAACTCATAAAGCAGAAGTACAGATCAATCTGTGATAATCTGAAAAATCTGCGAGAAAAATTAAAAATATGAAACGTACAATTAAAAAAGTTGCAGTATTAGGAAGTGGAGTTATGGGCTCCCGTATTGCTTGTCATTTTGCCGGAGTAGGGTTACAGGTTTTATTACTGGATATGGTTCCAAAAGGATCAGAAGAAAGTACAAAACCGGCAGAACGGAATAAATTGGTGAACGATGCATTAACTGCAGCTATTAAAAGTAATCCTTCACCAGTTTATACTAAGGATGTTGTAAAGAAAATTACAACGGGCAACTTCACAGATAATATGAAAGACATAACTTCCTGTGATTGGGTAATTGAAGTAGTGGTTGAACGTTTGGATATTAAACAAATCATATTTGAACAGGTTGAAAAATTCCGCAAGCCCGGTACACTTATAACTTCCAACACATCAGGTATCCCTATTCATATGATGACTGAAGGAAGAAGCGATGATTTTAAAAAACATTTCTGTGGCACACACTTTTTTAATCCTCCACGTTATTTACGTTTACTTGAAATTATTCCTACAAAATATACTGATCCTGAAATAGTAGATTTTTTAATGAACTATGGCGATCTCTATTTAGGTAAAACCACCGTGTTATGTAAAGACACACCGGCATTTATTGCAAACCGTATTGGAGTATTTGGAATGATGGCTATTATGAATGCCATGGAAAAAATGCAATTGAATGTTGATGAAATTGATGCTTTAACCGGTCCAATCATAGGTCGTCCTAAATCTGCAACTTTCCGTACGGGTGATGTTGTGGGCTTAGATACATTGGTGAAAGTAGCAAAAGGTGTAGCTGAGAATTGTCCTGATGATGAAGCCAAAGAAATTTTTGCCATTCCTTCCTGGTTAAATAAAATGATTGAGAATAATTGGCTCGGCGATAAAACCGGACAAGGATTTTTTAAGAAAGGAAAAGGAGCAGGTGGTGAAAAAGAAATACTTACTCTCAATCTCCAAACAATGGAGTATGGGGCAAGAGTAAAGCCAAAATTTGCTTCTGTTGAAGCAGCAAAGCCCATTGATGATTTAAAGACAAGATTAAAAATGCTTTGCAGCGGAACCGATAAAGCCGGACAATTTTACAAGCAGTTTCATTATAGTTTGTTTTCTTATATCTCTTTCCGCATTCCTGAAATAAGTGATGAAGTATACCGTGTTGATGATGCTATGATGGCCGGCTTTGGCTGGGAAATTGGTGCATTTGAAAGCTGGGATGTATTAGGAGTTGCAAAAACAGTGGAAGCCATGAAAGCAGCTGGTTATAAAGTTGCTCCTTGGATTGATGAAATGATTGCAAGTGGAGCTACTACTTTTTATAAAGTAGAAAACAACAAACGTGTTTGTTACGATCCTGCAACCAAAACATACAAAGTAATTCCTGGTGCTGATGCATTTATTGTAATGAAGAATTTTGAAAACCAAACTGTTTGGAAAAATTCTGTGAGTCGTGCTTATCATTTAGGTGATGATGTTTTAGGTTTGGAATGGAATACCAAAATGGGAAGTATTGGTGGTGAAGTGTTGGAAGGCATTCAAAAAACAATTGCATTAGCCGAAGAGAAATATAAAGGTGTAGTAATAGCCAATGATGCTGCACAATTCAGCGCCGGCGCCAATGTGGGTATGATCTTTATGTTGGCTATTGAACAGGAATATGATGAACTGGATATGGCTATCCGCATGTTCCAGAATACCATGATGCGTGCCCGTTATTCTTCTATACCTGTTGTTGTTGCTCCTCATAGTTTAACATTAGGCGGTGCTTGTGAATTAAGTTTACACAGCGATAAAGTTTGTGCAGCTGCTGAAACATATATTGGTTTGGTTGAATTAGGAGTTGGATTAATACCTGGCGGTGGCGGTACCAAAGAGTTTGTTCTTCGTGCTGCCGATGAGATGCATGAAGATGAACCCGAAACAATCACATTAAAAAACCGTTTCTTATCAATAGCAACAGCTAAAGTTGCTACTTCTGCCAAAGAAGGATTTGAGATGGGCATTTTCCGTAAAGGTTTAGATGAAATAGTGATGAACCAGGGAAGAAGAATTACTGAAGCAAAAAAATCTGTTCTTGAAATTTATGACAGCGGTTATGTTACACCTGCTCAACGAAACGATGTTAAAGTTTTGGGACGCTCAGCATTAGGTGCTTTACTTGCAGGTATTAATGGAATGAAAACTGCTGGTTATGCAACAGATCATGATTCATTGGTTGCAACTAAATTGGCCTATGTGATGTGCGGTGGCGATTTAAGTGAGCCAACATTTGTAACCGAGCAATATTTACTTGATCTTGAAAGAGAAGCATTCTTATCGCTTTGTGGTGAAAAGAAATCACTGGAAAGAATACAAAGTGTTTTGAAGGGTGGGAAACCGGTGAGGAATTAAATAAGAAACGAATAATTAATGAGCGTTGGTTAATTTTAACCAACGCTTTTCATTTATGCAATACAAAGTGACTCCCTCCTCGGACAGGAAACAACTCTACGTCAGACGTCCTCGTCGGACGAAATGGTGAGTACAGTTTTTATAATTTCATACTGTTAATTTATAAAATCGGATAGTCATCCGATTTTTTTATATTTTAATGAAATGAAATTCTTGCCGAACAATGTATATCACGTCTACAATCAAGGCAATAATCAGCAACAACTGTTTTATACAGATGATGATTATAAACGATTTCTGGAATTATTCAGTTCGTATGTCTTGCCGTTTGCAGATGTGCTTGCATGGTGTTTGATTCCGAATCATTATCATTTCATGTTGTCTGTAAAAGAAAACTGTATTCCGGTAAAGCAGGGAAATATAATGCTTGATTCTGTGTCAAACGGGTTCAGGAATTTATCAAGTGCATATGCTCATACATATAATAAAATACATCAAAAAAGCGGATCCGTTTTTCGGCCAAAAACAAAGTCAAAAAATTTGACGGATAATAAAAGTGCCATGAGTTATCTCAATTGTTTTTATTACATCCATCAAAATGCATGGAGGCATGGCATCGTAAGCCGTATTTCATTGTGGAAATATTCTTCTTATCATTTTTATGCGGGAACCAGAAAGCAAAGTATTTGCAATATGGAACTTGCCAGGCAATTGTGTGAATTTGATTCTGCTACATTTATAAAACTGGTAGAACAAAGGTTGCCTGATGAACTTGTAAATTCTTTTTTTTGAAGCTTAGTTCACCCGTCCGACGAGGGCGTCTGACGGGGCGTGTCTCTTTATTCATCAACTTCCATAATTTTACTCCATGCAATACAAAGTAGCCATTTTTATTTTCAACGAAGTAGAGGTGCTGGATTTT
>DAIOWB010000161.1:0-6512 GCA_036758725.1 Lacibacter sp. | reverse complement strand
TGGCATTTGCATTCCTGGTAGATATTATACAAATGAAGGTGGCTGGTAAAAAATCGAACCCGGTAAAATTGAATGAACATTTTGCGGAAGATAAAAGCGAAAAGGAAATTTAATCATTTTGTTTTTTAATAATGGCGATTTCATCACTGCCCAGGCCATTGGCAGATAAAACGGAAATAATAAAATCCGTTTTCCCTTTCATGTATTTTTTCGGGTCATTTTTGTCTGCAACAGACAATTGCAATTTTAATGCTGCATATTTTTCTTTTAGCGCCGGTTGCTTTCTCAGTATATCTCTCAGCAACAAATGATTTTTCAGTGCCAGGCTGTCGCTCAAACAAACATAAAGATGATGCTTCATCCATTTTTCTCCCTTCTTTATATCAGGCGTTTCTTCTGATGTTTGCCTGAATGCATACCTTCCTTCAATTCCCTTATCACCTTTAAAACTGTAACCGGCTTTTATTAAAAGTGGCTTAACCTGTTCAAACTTGTCATTTGAATTTATGATGATGTCAATATCCAGAACCGGTTTTGCCACCATTCCTTCTATTGCGGTACTGCCTACATGCTCTATACCTGTTATGAACCCAGCTAAAATTGTTTCATAAATATTTTTCAGTTTATCAAACTCAATAGGCCAGCCCGGATTATAAGGTTCAAGTTGTACAGGCTTATTGGCTAAGATGGATAAATATTTCCTGATTGACCAGATCATGACTCAATCTACAATTCCTTTTGTAAAATAATGGTCTAAAAGTTAAGGTAACTACTCAGCACCATCCCGTTATTTCTTTGCATAATAGTGGTGTTGTTTACTCTTCTGCCCTGCTGCAATGTTTGATTGAAATACCCGGCTTCAACAGAAAGTTTTTTATTCAGCTTATAACCCAGCAGAAGAAAAATCCGGTTCTGGTCAAAAATATTTACACCAACATTTTTTCCGGCGCCGATAAATACTTCATCAGCCGCTGCGGCATAAAACTGTTTATAACCTTTTGTAAAAAAAGGATGCTGCATTCTGAACTGGTAACGGAAGCGGTGCAGGAAAAACCAATCTTCAATTTTCCGGTTACCTGCTGAGCCGGCTTTAACTCTGCCAAGCCATCTTTGTTCAATACGAAAGCGATGTGTAAATAAAAATCTATTTACCGGCTGGCGAAAACTGATTTGCTCATAGATGCGGTGTTCGGGAAATGTTCCGTTGTTTGCAATCGGGTAATCGCCATAAGGAAATGTTTCTATCCATCCATAACCTAAGTGTGCGGTAATATTTTCATTGAGTTTGTAATTAGCGCCAATACGAAGCAAACTTTGCTGCCAGTTTTTTAAACCATCTGTTCTTCGCCATTGGTATTCCAGGTGCAGGCTCCATTTTTTCTTCAATGAAATGGTGTTGAAGGTCTGCACCCAGTTGATGTAATTATTATCATTCACCCTATCGTTCTGGGCTGAGAGATTCAAGTGATAAAGCAAGAGACTTAACAGCGATATTTTTTTCATAAAAAATAAAAAGAACCGTCCCGGGAAACCGGGACGGTGTTTCTAAAATAACCACGCCTTATACCAAGGCTACATTGCTAACCAACTGCGCATTATTATTAATAATCTTTGTATCATCATAAAATTCCACCACACCGGTTTCTACATTATACATAGCACCGCAGATACCTATTTCACCCTTTTCAATCATCTCATGAAGTATATGACTACGTTCCATAATCGCATCCACTGTTCTGCGTACATTGATGGCAGCTACATTTTCGACAAACTCACTATTCTTTGAACTGCGTTCTGTTTTTGTTGAAATTTCATCATCCACTGCCGGACGAAGTTTTGAAAGTAAGGCTGTAAGATTTCCCATCTCCACATGATCGCAGGCACCTTTCACTGCACCACATTTTGTATGGCCTAATACCACGATGAATTTTGAACCCGCTACTTTGCAGGCAAATTCCATACTACCCAATATGTCTTCATTGGCAATATTGCCGGCAATCCGTACACTGAAAATATCACCAAGCCCCTGGTCAAAAATCAACTCGGCAGATGTACGGCTGTCAATACAGCTTAGCACCACAGCGAACGGCCATTGACCGTCTCTTGTTTCGTTCACTTGTTGCAGAAGATTGCGGTTATATTTTAAATTATTTACAAACCGCTGATTCCCTTCTTTTAATATTTGTAAAGCAATTTCTGGAGTGATGGATGATTGTGAATCTTTATTATGTGTTCTCATTTTTTTTGTTTTTAAAATTTTAATTAATTAAATGCGGGCATTTGTTTTGTTGCCTCACCTACGATGACTGAGTGATATTTGGGGATATACTCCTTGATGGATTGTACATTATCCGTATTAACAATATTGTATTTGTCTTTAAACCCAACTGTTTTACAAGTGATGTTCTTCAAAGGTGCCTGTATATCTTTAAAATCCCGGATAAGCTCCAGCACGTCATAGTCAATATACTGGCTGTCATATGCATCAATAATAACAGTGGAATTGTTGGGCAAATGTTCCAGTGTAAGTTTAATGCTTGCCTTATTCAGGAATGAAACTTCTTCCGATAAATGAATAAGAATTGACTCACCTTCATGATGTTTTTCTTTATGGAAATAATAGGAATTTTTATAATTCCCATACAACAATGCAAGTGTGCTTACCAGCAAGCCAATTCCCACACCTGTAAGTAAATCTGTAAAAACAATTGCAAGAACGGTAACCACAAATGGTACCCACTGGTATTTTCCAATAGCAAACATTTTCTTAAACAAAGCGGGGTTGCATAATTTATAACCTGTCATCAGCAGGATAGCGGCTAATGAAGCCAAAGGAATTTTATTGATTATTGCTGGTATCAGTGTAACGCAAACCAATATCAACAGGCCATGAATGATAGTCGACATTTTTGATTTTGCCTGTGCATTCACGTTGGCTGAACTTCTTACAATTACACTTGTAATAGGAATGCCCCCGATTAATCCGGATGCCATATTACCCACACCCTGCGCCACCAGTTCACGGTTAGGCGAAGTAGTTCTTTTATCCGGATCCAATTTATCTACAGCTTCAACGCACAATAGAGTTTCAACAGATGCTACCGCTGCTATAGTTAATGCAACTATGTATACCTGCGGATTGGTTATTTGTGAAAAATCCGGAAAGGTAAAAAGACCAAGAAACTCTGAGAAATTTCCAGCCACCGGAACATTTACCAGATGTTCGCCTGTAACTCCCATAGTGCTTCCACTTTTTACAAAAAGTTCGTTAAGAACTACAGCAGTAATTACAGCTACGAGTCCGCCCGGCAACAGTCTGAGTTTCTTTTTAAAAAAGGGTCGTTCCCAGAGAATAAGTATGGCCAGAGATATTAAACAGATCAGGGTTGCACCAAAATCAATTTTATTGATTGAGTTTATTAAGCCAGAAAAAGTATTTTCTCCATCCATCTGAATAAAACTAAAATCACCTTCAGCATCTTTATCATAACCAAATGCATGTGGTATTTGTTTGAGAATAATAATTATACCTATGGCAGTTAGCATTCCCTTTATTACACTTGAAGGAAAATAGTTGGCAATGGCACCCGCTTTTAAAAAACCAAGCAAGAGTTGGATAGCCCCTGCAAGGAATACCGCCAATAAAAAAGTTTCGAATGCACCAAGTTTTGTTATAGATGCAAGTACAACTGCTGCCAGCCCTGCAGCAGGACCGCTAACACTTAAATGAGAGTTACTCATAAATCCAACAACGATGCCACCGATTATTCCGGCAATCATTCCCGAAAAGAATGGCGCACCGGATGCTAATGCAATGCCAAGACACAAAGGCACTGCTACAAGAAACACGACAATACCGGCAGGAAAATCGTTTTTGAAATGAGCAAAAATATTTTTGTTCATAAAGAGGTTATTTTAGAAAGTACAAAAGAATTAATATCCTGTTGGACTCAACAGGTAATTACAAGAAGTTAATAAGTATGAAATCAAGAAAGATCAGGAGGAATTTCGGGCAATGAGAGGTAACCAGAATATTTAAAATGGATATGATTTAAAACAAAAAGTGAACAGTTATTTGTTGATCCTTGAAGTAAAGAAAGTTCCTGGAAAAATTTTTCGCTTGATTCCTTTGTTTCTTTTTCCCCTTCTTTAGCGTTATTTTTTTCCTCTTTTTCTATCATAACCAAAGAAAGCTCATTATTTGCCAACATTCCTGATACCGTCTCCGAAGAAACAGCAATCAACAGAACAAAAACAAATATTTTCATCAGTTTATTATTCACGGCTGCAAACTTAGTGGTTGATTTTTATAAAGTCATTATTTATATGTAAACAAATTGTAAAATCTAATAACAAAGTTTAAGGGTAATTGTTCGTGTTTGTATTATTTTTACCCGGAAACAGCTTGAAATGAAACCATACGAAATTCTTCTGCAGGAAAATAAAGCATGGGCAGCAGAACAACTTGCAAAAGACCCTGATTATTTTGACCGGCTTGTTCATTTACAAACGCCAGAACTCTTATGGATTGGTTGTAGTGACAGCCGCGTACCTGCCAACCAGATTACCGCTACCGAACCCGGTGAAATTTTTGTGCATAGAAATATCGCCAATCTTGTCATAAATACGGACGTAAATGTTTTAAGTGTGCTGGATTTTGCAGTCAATCATTTAAAAGTAAAACATGTAATTGTTTGCGGGCATTATGGTTGTGGCGGCATAAAAGCAGCATTATCAAATATTGATTACAAACCGGTGCTGAATATGTGGTTTCGGAATATAAAAGATGTTTACCGGCTGCACCGCAGTGAACTGGACAACATAATAGATGAAGAAAAAAAATGGGACCGGCTTACCGAACTGAATGTACATGAACAAGTGATGAATCTTGCAAAAACTTCCATCATACAACGGACATGGAAAAATGAAAGCCGGCCCGATTTGCATGGTTGGGTGTATAGTTTAAAAGATGGAATCATCAACCCCGTATTTGATATGAAAGCAGGGACACATATTGATGAACTGTATGAATATGATGATCTATAAATTCAGCAAATAATGTTGTAATAAAAAAACTGCAGCTCCTGCCAGGTAACCGATAATTGCAAGCCATGTAATTTTTCTTAAGTACCAGCCAAATTGAATTCGTTCCATTCCCATTGCAGCTACCCCTGCAGCTGAGCCGATAATTAAAATACTTCCGCCGGTACCGGAACAATAAGCAAGAAATTCCCAGAAGAAATGATCCGTGGGATACTGATCAAGACTATACATTCCCTGTGCTGCAGCCACTAACGGCACATTATCAACTATTGCAGAAAGAAAACCAATGATAATTGTAATAGTACTGATATTTCCAATTGATCTGTCTAATGAACTTGCAACTGAAGTGAGAATTCCGGTTGATTGCAATGCCGAAACTGCCAATAAAATTCCAAGGAAGAATAAAATGCTTGGTGTATCGATCTTTCTCAATGCATGATTGACTGAAAGCAAACCTTTTTCCTTCTCATCTTTTCCGCTGTGCACCATTTCAGTGAGTACCCACATTAAACCAAGTCCAAATACGATGCCCATATAAGGAGGTAAATGCGTAATGGTTTTAAAAACGGGGACAAATAATAAACAGGCAACCCCAATAGTGAAAACAGCTTTTCTTTCATTGACTGTTGAAAATAGTTTTTCTTTTTTTTCGGGAATTTGCTCAATTGAGCCTTTCATCTGCATGCTGATAACAAGAGCAGGTAGAAAAAAACAAACCAGTGAAGGAAGAATTGTTTTAATTATGATATTGGCAGTAGTGATCTGGTTGCCTATCCACAACATTGTTGTAGTTACATCACCAATAGGGCTCCATGCACCGCCGGCATTAGCAGAGATTACAATAAGACCTGCAAACATCAACCTGTCTTTATGAGTAGGAATAAGTTTTCGAAGCAAGGAAACCATTACAATTGTTGTAGTAAGATTGTCAAGTACTGCTGAAAGAAAGAAAGTAATGATGCCAATGATCCAAACTAATTTGCTTTTGCTGGTAGTTTGTATTCGATCTGTGATAATTTCAAAACCATCATGAGCATCAATAAGCTCAACGATCACCATTGCCCCAAGCAAAAAGAAAAGTATTCCCGCTATTTCAGAAAGATGATGTGATAGATTCTCAGAAACTAACTCTTCTCCTGACAAAGAATAAACAGCCCAGCAAATAACTCCGGTTAACAATGCTGATGCAGCTTTATTTATTTTTAATGGTTGTTCAAATGCAATAGCCAAATACCCTGCAATAAATATGATGGCAATAAGGATTGTCATTAGAATCTAAAAATAAGAATTAGCTTTAAGACCGCTTTAAAAATGAATACCAATAAAATCGGTTATGAAAGTTATTTTACAATTATTAGCTATTGCGATTTTAGCAGGCTGCAAACCAGCCCCAGATCAAAGCAAAGATTATAAATGGGCATTATTACCTTTTGAAAAAGCGGATGAGGTAAATCCAGTTTTACTGCCCG
>DAIOWB010000160.1:0-6559 GCA_036758725.1 Lacibacter sp. | reverse complement strand
AAATATATTCCTCATTACATTCGATATTGCAAGGGCCCTTTCTCCATGATGTTCAATTAAAATATAAAAGATTAACCAACTTATGAGACTAATTGAAAATTGACCGATGAGTGGTGCAGAAATTTTAAGAATAAGATTACTCAGTTCTTTACTATAACGCATATAGCTGAACAAATGAAATTGTACATTCAGCTTTTTATAAAGGATCAATAAAAAAACAACAAGCATTCCAATACACTCTGCTAATATGGATGCATAAGCGGCACCGTTAAAACCCAATTCGGGCAATCCAAAATGACCGTAGATTAATCCATAATCAAAAAATATATTAGCACCGGCTTCAAACAAAGTTCCAATCATCAAATAAC
The DNA here is from genome assembly GCA_036758725.1 of Lacibacter sp. Taxonomy (GTDB): domain Bacteria; phylum Bacteroidota; class Bacteroidia; order Chitinophagales; family Chitinophagaceae; genus Lacibacter. The sequence goes on along the minus strand of DAIOWB010000160.1, from coordinate 6,191 downwards.
GGCTGTTGTTAGTGCCTACTAAAAATGCATTTCCCAACTGGAACAAATACAAAAAAGGTAAACCCCATACACGGATTTTTAAAAAATCAATAGCTTTAGTTTGCACTGCTTCTGTGTGTAAAGCATAATGAAAAATAAAGGGAGCAAATAAATAAGTAAGTATAATAGCAATGGCTGCAATGATGATGGCAATTCGTACACCTTGTGAAAACAGTTTACCTATTTCCTCTAACCTGTTTTCTCCGGCACGCCGGGCAATAAGTGATTGAATGGCATTGTTCAGTCCGTTGCCAATAACTGCTACTACTAAAAAATAAACACCTGTAATGCCAGCCGTTCCCAAAGCCGACTCACCTAAACCACTAAGAAAATAATTATTTGCTGTGAAATTAAGAAAAGGAACCAGCAGAGATATGCTTATAGGTAAAGAAATAGAAAGGATTTGCCTGTTGGTTATTTCTACACGCAGGTTATTTTTAGGTAAAGCAGTATCCAAGTTGGTTCTCTTTTTGGCGAATTTAAATGTTTTTGCTGCAAGGGAAGAGACAGAATGAAAAACTTAAGATAAAGAATGGAAATAAGAATCAGTTAAATAATACCATGTTTACTTCGCTCTTCACTAGCAATAAAAAGTGAATGAAAAGCTCTTCTATACGCCGTATTATTGGTATTATTGCAGCAATTGAAAATTACTACATTGATCCATCCGGTTATACATATTGTTGAAAAAGAAATTGAGGTTATAAATACTCCAAATGCTTACCTGCTTGTTAAGGTGGCTGATGGTTTTATTGGTTTTGTTTCATTTCATCCCACAGAAAAAAAAGTTAATGGTTGGGTATTGTATAGAAGAGAACAAAACGAGAGTGCCTCTACTTTACAGGAACAATTAAGTGAAATAGCTGCCGCAGAAACCTGGATTCATTCTAATTATCAAAAAATACTGATTGTACTTCAAAATAGCAGGAATATAACCATACCTGTTTCGTTAAATAAAACGGAAGGAAAAGATGCACTCTTTGATTTAATGTTTGGTAAACGAAAGAATGAATTGCATTTAAAAGATATTGTGTTACAACAGAATATTGTAAATCACTTTGCTGTTGATAGTGTACTTGCTGATGTGTTGAATAAAAAATTTCCCAAAGCGGAGTGGTGGCATGTTCAATCTTTATTATTAAGTAAAGATGCATCATCAGAAACAAGCATTACTGCTACTATTTGGCTAAATGAAATTCACCTGACAGTTGAGAAAAACAGCCAATGGCTATTATTACAAACATATTCATATCAAACGCCTGAAGATGCATTGTATATTATTCTTAATGCAATGAAACAATTGAATATAACTCAGGAAGAATGTAAAGTGTTGTTACAGGGAATGATTGATCAACGATCACCATTATTTGACATGTTGCAGTTGTACATATTAAACCTGCAATTCAATAATCTATTGGATTATCAATTTCCTGCCAATGATCAGCATCCGGTTCATTTATTTTCATCACTCGATCAGATTCTTACATGCGTATCATAAGCGGTAAATATGGTGGCCGTACATTTCAACCTCCGGCTAATATGCCCCATACAAGACCAACAACTGATCTGGCTAAAGGAGGCCTTTTCAATATCATTGAAAATAACCTCGATATTGAAGGATTAAAAACACTGGATTTGTTTGGTGGTACAGGAAGCATCAGTTATGAACTGGCAAGCCGTGGTGCTACAGATCAAACCATTGTGGAGAAAGACCCGGCAATGGCTGATTTCATTCAACTTATCAGTGAAAAGCTTGGTGTAAAAATGAAAATTGCCAAGATGGATGTTTTTAAATACATCAATCAATGCAACGAACAATTTGATTTCATTTTTGCCGGCCCGCCTTATGCTTTAGGTATAATTGATGAGATTCCAAAACTGATTTTTGAAAAAAAATTACTAAAAGATAACGGCTGGTTTATTCTGGAACATACACCCCGTAACAGCTATCAAAAATTTCCGTTTTTCAGAGTGGAACGAAATTACGGCACTACAATCTTTTCTATTTTCGTAAATAAACCAAAAGTAGAATGACGAAAAAAGAGGCCAGAACTTATTTTATTGAAAAACGATTAGGCCTCACTACGGGAGAAAAGAATCGGTATGATGATTTAATGCTCATACATTTTCAGCAATTGCCTCTGCCAGATTTATTTTATGTTCATACGTTTCTTGCAGTTAAGGAAAAGAATGAATTAGAAACAAATAATATCCTCCATTATCTTGAATTCCGGAACCCTGAAATGAGAATTGTAATTCCCAGAGTAGAGATTAACGGTTTAGTACATATTGAATATGATGAGATGGTAGAAATACAAAAAAACACTTGGGGTATACCAGAGCCATTAAATGGAAATCTGATAAGCGAAAAACAAATTGACCTTGTACTTGTACCATTACTTGCATTTGATAAAAAAGGTTACAGTGTTGGTTATGGTAAAGGTTATTATGATATGTTTCTTGAAAAATGCCGGCCCGATACATTAAAAATAGGACTCAGTTATTTTGAAGCCATTGATGCCATAGTTGATACTGAACAATTTGATATACCTTTAAACTACTGCATTACGCCGCAACGCATATATGAATTTGGCTAATTTCACATTTCAATCATTTCGTTTTTTATTATTCCCGTTTGCATTATTGTATGGCGTAATTATCTGGTTACGTAATTTATTGTACGATAAAGAGATTTTTAAATCTACCTCTGTAAACCTGCCCATTATTTGTGTTGGCAATTTAAGTGTTGGCGGAACAGGTAAATCGCCAATGGTAGAATACTTAATTGAACTGTTGCAACACCATTTTCAACTGGCAACACTCAGCCGTGGTTATAAACGTAAAACAAAAGGATATGCACTGGCCAATGAGCAATCTACTGCATTGGAAATAGGAGACGAGCCTATGCAGTTTCACTTAAAGTATCCGCACTTAACAGTTGCTGTTGGTGAAGAACGTTTGGAAGCTATACCACAAATTTTACAGGATCGGCCACAAACACAGGTTATTATTTTAGATGATGGATTTCAACATAGAGCCATAAAAGCAGGTTATAATATTTTATTAACCCCACAAAAAAATCTTTTCATAAACGATTTCTTTTTACCTACCGGAGATTTGCGTGACGAAATACGTAGTTATAAAAGGGCCGATGTGATTATTGTAACCAAATGTGATCCAAACATCAGTGAAGAGGAAAAAAACATCATCATTGCCGATATTGATCCATTACCACATCAGCTAATTTTCTTTTCAGCTATTGAATACGGAACACCATATCATATTCTACATCCTGAGCAGGAATTTCAATTACATAAAAACCTGCAGGTATTAATGCTTACCGGTATAGCTCATACTGAACCATTAAAAAAACACATCCTTCAGCAATCATATACATACGAAAAAATCTCATTCAGCGATCATCATATTTTTTCTATTGATGATTTAAAAGAAATAGCTGAACGTTTCAAATCAATGGATCATGAACAAAAATTGATTATAACAACAGAAAAAGATGCTGTGCGGCTGGTAAAGTTCAGGGACGAACTTGAGCATTTGCCCTTATTTGTTTTGCCAATTAAGCATCGTATTTTATTTAACGAAGAAGAAAAACTGAAGCAATCTGTTTTCAGTTTTATTAACAACTTTGCAAAAAGCACCGAACATGAAAAAGAAAAAAATTAATAAGAATAAAGATTCAGAGTTTAAATCATCTGAAGGAAAGCATAAAAAAAAGCAATCAATAGGTAGTTATAAGGGGCAGATTGAAATTACAAGAAGTGGAATGGGCTATGTGAATGTTGCAGATCTTGAAAAAGATATCATTGTACGTCCGCAACATTTCAACACCGCTTTGCACGGAGATAAGGTAGAAGTGGAAGTTACTAAACAAAGTGGCGGAAGAATGGAAGGGCAGATTACAAAAATCATTGAAAGAAAACAAACCGAATTTATCGGGCATATCAGTCAGCAAAAAAGTTATTATTTTTTTATCGCAGATACTGACAGGCCAATGCCTGATTTGGTAATACATGCAGAAAATTTAAAGGGTGCTGAAAATGGAATGAAAGCTTTGGTACGTTTAATTAAATGGGATAAAAACAACCGCATACCCGAAGGAGAAGTACTTGAATTAATTAAAAAGGAAGATGAAAGTGATTTGGCTATGAAACAAATTCTGCTGGCAGCAGGCTTTGCATTAACTTTTGATGATGATGTTATAGAAGAAACTGAGCGTTTTCCGGAAGGAGTAAGCAGTACAGAAATTAAAAACAGAAGAGATTTCCGTGATGTGTTAACCTTTACCATTGATCCCATAGATGCAAAAGATTTTGATGATGCCATTTCCATAAAAAAAGAAGATAATGGCATGTATGAAGTAGGAGTTCATATTGCCGATGTAAGTTATTTTGTTGAACCCGGTTCGGTATTAGATGATGAAGCATACAGCAGGGCAACTTCCGTTTATTTGCCCGATCGTGTTCTTCCTATGTTGCCAGAACGTTTGTCAAATGAACTTTGTTCCTTACGTCCAAAAGAAGAGAAATATACTTTTTCAGCAGTATTTAAAATGAATGCCAAAGGTGAAATTAAAGATGTATGGCTGGGCCGTACCATTATTTATTCTGATCACCGGTTTTCCTATGAAGATGTTCAAAAAATTATTGAAGAAGGTGAAGGTTTATACGGAGAAGAAATTTTATTACTGAATTCCATAGCACAGAGGTTAAGGAAAGAACGTTTCCGTAAGGGAGCAATTAATTTTTCATCGCAGGAAGTTCGTTTTGTTTTAGATGAAAACAGGAAACCAATTGGTATTACCATAAAAGAAAGTAAAGAAGCGCATCAACTTATTGAAGAAATGATGTTGCTTGCCAATAAACATGTAGCAGAGTATATAGGAAAAATAACTGTAAAAGAAAAACCTGTTCCGTTTCCATACCGTATACATGATACACCCGATGAAGAAAAATTAAAACCATTTATCACCTTTGCTAAAAAGTATGGGCATGGATTTGATATTTCATCGCCACAAAAGATTGCTATGTCGTTTAACCAGATGTTGCAGGATGCACATGGCAAGCCTGAGCAGCATGTGTTAGAAACCTTGGGCATACGTACTATGGCCAAAGCAGTTTATTCAGCAGAAAATATCGGGCACTATGGATTGGGCTTTGAACACTATTGCCATTTTACTTCGCCTATTCGCAGATATCCTGATGTTATTGTTCATCGTGTATTACAACAATGTTTAGATAAAGATCCGCAGATTGATAAAAAAATGGAAGCGAAGTGCAGGCATTGCAGTGAAAGAGAAAGAGCCGCTATGGAAAGTGAACGGGCAGCAAATAAATACAAACAGGTTGAATACATGAGTCAATTCCTGGGTGAAGAATTTGATGGCGTTGTAAGCGGTGTGGCTTCATTTGGGTTTTGGGTTGAAACCATTGCACATAAATGTGAAGGACTGGTGAGTTTATTTTCACTTAGTGATTTTGACGATTTCAGATACAACGAAGAAGATTATTGCCTGGTAGGAAAAAGGAGCGGCAAATCTTTCAGAATAGGGGATAAAGCAACAATAAAAGTAGTTGCAGCAAATCTAACAAAACGGCAACTGGATTATGAATTAGTATTGGGTCATATTGCTTCAACAGAAAATGAACTTTTGAAAGGAGGAGAAAAACGTACAGTAAAACATAAAAGCAGTCCGATAAATTACGGAAGTAAAAGAAATAAAAAGAAATAAGCTATCATGAAATCATTTGAACAGTTACTTAAAGAATTTGATACTCATTTCAGTGGAAGACATTTTCCTGAAAGTCCAAATACATTATATGAGCCAGCCCAATACATTCTTAAGCTGGGTGGTAAAAGAGTACGACCTGTTTGTGTATTAATGGGTAATGAATTATTTAGTGATATAAGTGTTGATTCTTTTCATGCTGCAACAGCAGTTGAATTATTTCACAATTTTACGTTGATACATGATGATATAATGGACAAAGCTCCTTTACGCCGTGGCATGGAAACAGTTCATTCAAAATATGGTGAGCCAACTGCATTACTTGCGGGAGATGTGATGTTTGTGAAAGCTTATGAATACCTGAGTAAAATTCAACCGGATACTTTTCAGAAAATTCTGCCCATTT